>WJIW01000599.1 GCA_014730065.1 Armatimonadia bacterium
GCATGATGAAGGCGCCGCGGCGCATCACGTCTTGGAAGATCCGGGTATAGGCCTCCTCGTGCATGGTGAAGGCCCGCTGGTAGTTGAAGAAGGGAACGCTCCTAGCTGTGCCCATGGCTCGCTGCCTCATCGCCCGTTCCACTGAGTTGTCGAAGACCCCAGAATAGCCTGCTGGCCCCGATTGCGCTAGGGGCCGGGTCCGTGCTTCCTGAATTCGGCCGGGGTGGCGACGGGATCCTCCCCACGGACCCGAACGCCTGAGGCCCCTGGTTGCCCGACGCCGGGGCGCCCGTGTAGAGTGTCCGGGCTGGAGAGAGGGTCGCCGGTGAAGGTCGTTCATCTATGCTCGGTTCATCCCGCCTTCGATGTACGTATCTTCTGGCGTCACTGCCGGTCTCTGGCTCAGGCGGGCTATGAGGTAGTGTACATCGCGCCCCACGACAAGGACGAGGAGCGCGAGGGCGTTCGCATCCGTGCCATCAGGCCCGCGTCGGGCCGGCTGGACCGCTTCCGGCGGGTGCGCCGCCAGGTCTACCAGGCCGCCCTTGATGAGGATGCCGACCTGTACCACCTCCACTCCCCCGAGCTTTTGCCCTATGGCGTTCGGCTCAAGAAGCGGGGCTACCGCGTCGTCTACGACGCCCACGAGGACCTGCCCGCCCAGAACGCGGCTCGGGCGTGGATACCGGGGCCACTGCGGGGAGTCGTCGGGTCGTATGTGGAGGCTGTGGAGCTGCGCGGCGCCCAGGCCATGGATGCGGTCTGCGTGGCCCATCCCACCATCGTCCACCGGTTCCCCGAGGACCGAACGGTCGTGCTGAACAACTATCCTCGGCTGGACCTCTTCCCCGACCCCGCTGACTGGCCGCCCTACTCAGGCCGGCCGCCCCGAGCCTTCCATGTGGGCAGTAGCTGCAACCGCATCCGTGGCATGCCCCACATGGTCGAGGCCATGGGGCTCCTGCCCCACGGCTTGGATGCTGAGCTGACGGTGGTGGGCGGCATCCCCGCCGATCTCAGGCCCGAGCTGGAGGCCAAGCCGGGGTGGGCTCGGATCGACTACCGCGGGGCTCTACCCTTCGACGAGATGGTCCGGGCCATGCTGCAGGCACGGGTAGCGGTGCTGCCCTTCCTGGCCACGGCCCATCACCTGACCTCGTACCCCAACAAGCTCTTCGAGTACATGGCCGCGGGCCTTCCCGTCGTGGCCACGGACATGCCCCACTGGCGGGAGCTGGTGGACGAAGTGGGCTGCGTGCGCTGGATGGATCCCGAGAGGCCCGAGACCATGGCCCGGGCCATCGGAGACCTTCTGGACGACCCCGAGGAGGCCGAGGAGATGGGGCGAAGGGGCCGCGAGGCGGTCGAGGACCGGCTGAGCTGGGATGCGGAGTCGCGGAAGCTCATCGGGCTATACCGCGACCTACTGGTCCGGCCGCCGCGGCCTGTGCCGTGAGCCGAGTGCGGGCCCGCCGACAGGCAGGTGCGCGTCCCTTCGCGACAGAACTCTGCGGACCGAGCTGTACCTTCGGTCTTGGCCGGGTACGGCGCGGACGAGTCAGCCGGCGGCTTACGGTAAGAACGCGCGCCGAGGGACGGCCGGTGGATGTGGATCGCCCAGTACTCGGCCGCATCGGGATGGGATGAAGGCCTGTATGGCCGAAGCTGCGAGCCAGGGAACCGACTCGGGTTCCTCGGACCTCAGAGACCTGCTAAGGACCATTCGCCGGCGTCGATGGCTACTGGCCGCCGTCGTGGGTTCGTGTCTGGCCCTGGGTGTACTGTGGATCCTACAGATCCCCAAGGAGTACGCGGCCCAAGCCCTGCTCGGGACGAGCGAGTCCCAGCGGGACCGGGGCGCCCTCGGAATGCTCGCCCCTCTGGTCGCCGACATCCCGACCGGCGGCGCCTCACTGGATACGCATAAGGCCCTACTCACCCGGAAGACTCTGGTGGACGAAGCCCTCCGGGCCGTGGGGCTAGAGCTTTCGGCATCCGAGCTCAAGAGCTTCATCGATGAGAAGCTCACCGTCAGCCGGGAGGCCGATGTCAGCGTGCTCTCGGTCGAAGTCCGGGATCCGGATCCAGGGCGAGCGGCGGACATAGCCAACAAGCTGGTGGAGCTGCATCTGCAGGAGCGTGAGGACTTCTCCCGCGCCCGCGCTCGGGAAGCCGTCACCTATATCGAGGAGCAGATGGAGACGGTCCGGATGGACCTGCTCGACATCGGCGACGAGGTGCTGGCGTACAAGACTGAGAGCGGCATCACCGACCTCCAGGCCGAGGTCGAGGGCCTGGTGGACCTCTCAGCGGCCATCCAGACCGAGCTCAACGTGGCTCGGGGCGAGCGGATGGCGGCGGCGGAATCGGGTTCGGCCCTACGTGGCGAGCTGTCCAATGTGGACGAAGTCTACCTAGCATCGTCGGTCATCGCCCGGAACCCTGTGGTCACCCAACTCGAAGCCAAGCTGGTCGAGCTGGAGGCCTCGTACCAAGCGGCAGCGACCACCTTCGGACCCCAGCACACCCGCACGGAGCAGCTTCGCGAGGAGATCGAGACCACGCGAGCCGAGCTGCGCGACGCGACCAAGACCATCGTGGCCGAAGAGGTGGAGGCCAGCAACCCGGTGTACCACGAGCTGTACCTGCGGCTCGCCGAGGCCGAGGCATCCCAGGTAGCCCAGGGCGCCAAGGAGCGAGCCCTGGCAAGCGTGCTCGAGGATCTTCAGTCGCGCCTCGCCACCACACCCATCCATGCCAATCGCCTGGGCGAGCTGGAGCGGGAGGAGCTGCTGGCCAGCGAGATCTACGTGGGTTTGTTCCGCTCCTACCACGAAGCGAAACTGAACGAGATCATGGGGTCCGTCGACCTCAAGGTGATCGACTGGGCTCAGCCTCCCGAGGCCGCCGCCCCGCGGGGCCGCGGGATGCGCCTGGCCATCTCGCTGATGGTCGGCATCTTGCTGGCGGCGCTCGCCATGGGCATCGCCGAGGCGCTGGATACCCGGGTGCACGCCGCCGAAGCTCTGCCGAGGATACTCCCCCTCCCCGTCTTGGCGCATGTTCCCTGGGCAAGGACGCCCGACGCGGACGTGGAGAAGCTCTCCGAGCACCACAGGACTGCACTGAGACGCTTGCGCACCGCCCTGCTGACGCGCGCCGAGACGGGGCTTGCGCACTATGCCCTACTGCCCGCGTCCAAGGGCGCGGGATGCTCCACCCTCGTAGCGCGCCTGGTCCGGTCATCGGCCCATGGCGGCATCTCGACCCTGGCCATCGATGCCAGCGCCGACGAGCCCACCTTGCACGACCTGCTAGGGGTGGAGATGACCCCCGGCTTCTGGAACGTCATGGCGGGACAGGTTGCGCCCGAGGAGGCCACCCGGGCTGTGGGTGGCGGTATCGACGTCATGCCGGCGGGCGACGATCCCGTGGACCCCGAGGGGCTGCTGTTGAAGGGGGCTCATAGCGGACACCTGGCTGGACTCGGCCGCGACCGTGAGCTAGTTCTCATGGATCTGCCCCCACTGGACGCGGGCATGGAAGCCGGGCTCGTGGCTGCCCATTACAAGGTGGTCCTGGTGGTGCGTCTGGGACACACCCGTCGAGATGAGGTCGCCCGGGCGGCCCAGTACCTGGTGGACGAAGGCTACGATCCGTGGGGATGGGTGGTCATCGAGCCCAGGTAGGACCAGCCATGCGAGACCGAGGCCTTGGCGCCTCGGGAGCCCCGGTGACGACTTCGGAGAGGTCCAGCGATCAGCCTTGGGCTGGGTTACCCGGTTGCGCAGCTTCCTGTCCGGCCAGAGCTTCGGGCATAGCGTCCTTACTCTGGCCGGTGGAACCGTGGCGGGGCAGGTCCTGGCCCTCGCCGTGGCTCCAATCCTCTCCCGCCTCTACTCCCCCGCCGACTTCGGCGTCCTACAGGTCTACGCGTCCGCCCTGGGCATGCTCACGGGAGTGGGCGTGCTCTGCTACGAGAGAGCCCTGCCTCTGCCCGAGACGGAAGAGGAGGGCGCCGACGTCCTGGCCCTCTGCTTCGCCATCCTGCTGATCACCTCTGCGCTGCTCTCCTACCTCGTGGCTGTTCACGGCCCCGCGTTTCTGGAGTTGGTGAACGCCGAGGAGATGGCCCCTTACCGCTGGCTACTGCCCCTCGGTCTTTTCGGCGCTCTCATGTACCAGACCCTGAACTTCTGGGCCGTACGGCGCAAGGCTTTCGGGCGCATCGCCGCTACTAAGCTAACCCAGGCCGTAGGCATGGTGTCGGTGCAGATCGGCTGCGGCATCCTCAAGATCGCACCCTTGGGGCTTCTGGCCGCCGATGTCGTAGGCCGGTCGGCGGGAGTGGTGTCACTGGGCCGGATCGTGTTCGCTGAAGACCTGGCCAGGCTGGCGGCGGTGCGTCTCCGCGGCATCGGTCGGGCGGCACTGCGCTACTGGAAGTTCCCGTGTTTCACGAGCTGGACCATGCTGGCGTCCACATCGTCCATGCATGTGCCCCCCGTGCTGCTCTCGGCGTGGTTCGGATCGGCGGTGGCGGGCTGGTTCGGCCTCGGGGCGCGCCTCATGCAGGCTCCCATCGACTTGGTCGGTCGCGCGGTAGCCCAGGTGTTTTTCGCCGAGTGCCGCACGGCCCAACAGGAGGGCAGCCTGGGGCCCGCTACCTGGCGAGTCTTCGAGCGGCTGGCACGGGTGGCGGCACCCATCGCGGTTTTCGCCGCGGTCTCAAGCCCACCCCTCATGGTACTGGTGCTGGGCGAGGAGTGGGCTACCACGGGCCGGTACATGCAGTGGCTGGGACCCTGGATTCTGGTCACCTTCCTCTACTCCCCCATGGGGCCCATCGCTCTCGTGCTGGAGCGCCAGGAGGTGGCCTTGGCCCTGCAAGCCGGTGTCGCTCTCGGTCGCATCGGGGGAGCCTATGTGGGCTACAGGAGCGGGTCCGCCGAGGCGGCGGTCATCGGCTGCGCCCTGGGGGGCGCCGTGATGGCCCTCCCCTACGTCGCTTGGCAACTGGCCATAACGGGCAACTCGCCCCTGGCAGGTTTGGCGCATCTCGCTCGGGAGACGGCCCTGGCTGCGGCGCTGTGCCTGCCCATCATCGGGGCGCGGGTCTGGTTGCCCGGGAGCTGGCTGGTGCGCGTCGCGATTGCGCTGAGTGCGGGGCTGCTGGGATGGCGAGCCTATGGCCCGCTACGGCGTGTGTTCAAGGCCCGGGGGCGGGCAGGCGACCCCGAAGACGACTCGACGCGAGGGTAGCGCACGCGATGAAGGGCTACCCATTCCACCAGCGTCGTCGCGATCAGGCCCCCAACGAGAAGGGTGGACGCCGCGTAGACCGTGCCCCTGCCCACCAGGACCCAGAAGGTGCAGACGGGACCCAGCCAGAGCAGGCGTCGGGAGAGGCTCTGAGGACCTCCCAGCTTCATCTGGCCGTGAAGAACCAGGCCCCAAGCCACGCCCATCAACACGCCTGCCCAGCCCATGTCCAGGTACGCCGACCCGAACGCCAGGGGATGGAGGGTCGCGAAGTACTGGCTACTAGACCACTCGGGATAGCAGGCCAGGGCCAGCTCGTTGTTGGGGTCCAGGGGCTTGATCCCACCCGTGAGGCCCGTCGGTATCGGCATCAGGAGCGTGCGCCTCACCGCGCCCAGCTCCATGAATGTGTCAAGCTCGTGGCCGCGCTCCAGGGCGAAGTAGTAGGACCAATGCGCCTGGAACTCGCCCTGCCCCGCCACAAGACGCTCAGCCAGTAGCGTCAGGGCTTCGGGAGAGCTGAATAGGTCCATGCCGAACCAGCGCACGATCTGCAGGAAGGCGAAGAACACGTACGCCAGCCCGAGACCGCCGATCAGCAGTAGCGCTCCCATGGCACCCCTGCGCCCCCCGTACACCACCAGAAGCGCGAAGGGGCCCACGGCGGGGAGTATGGCCGATCGCGACGGGTTGAGCATGAAGCAGAAGAAGAGGACACCCCCAAAGGCAATGGCGGTGGGGCGCCGGGCACGAAGCCACACGTGGAGCATTCCGCTGCCCGCGGTGATGGTCAGAAACGTCGCGAGAGCTAACAGACCGCCGCCCTCGGGCCGGCCGCGGATCTGTCCGCCGCCCGCCTGAATGCGAGCGAGCACCGTCATGGCCAATGCCGCGCACCCCAGCAGGAACATGGCCGTGGCTACACGCGGGGCCGTATGCTCACGCAACACCTCGGTCAGCTCCCGGTCTCCCGGGTCAGGTAGCCATCGGTCCTCCCGCCGGATCGTGACCATGCGTGTCAGCAGGAACAGCACGCTGAAGCCGTAGGCGAAGGCGAGCCCGGGGAACAGAAAGGCACTCCTGGCCGGATGGAAAGTACCGATCCGAGCACCCAGGCCGTGGGCATCGATCAGGGGACTGATGCCAGCGGGAATCACGAACACCACCAGAAGCGTCAGCCACAGCAGTATGCCGGGGCTGCGGCGCCCGCCCTCTATGCGCATGCCGTACACCATGAGCGCGCCGAGACCGGCGAGCAGCACGTAGTACGTGATATAAAGGAGTGTGGTGTCCATGGCTCGATGCAAGTGGGGAAGCGAGATACGTGGCGGCATGGCATGGTGGCCCGCCGCCTCAGCGCCGCCGCACTCTACGTATCCGCCCTGGCCTCCCTCTCCTCTTCGACGGGCACCCACGGCCCGCCCTGGGGCAGTATGCACCGTCCAGGGCTATTCTCCTGCCTGCTCGCTCCCGTCCCCAGCCTACGCCCGAGGCGCGCACAGCGCAGCTATCAGCGATGTGCCCCATGGGAAGGGCACCGCGCGTCCCATGGCGTTCTCCAGGTGAAGAATGCCCGAGAGCAGCTCGTTGACCGGCCGCGCGGGGACGGCCACCAAGCGGCGTAGGGCCTCGGCCTTGGTCTCCTCGTCGGCCTCGCTCACGTCGAGTCCGCCCAGGCGCTGCAGATACAAGAGAGGCGCCAGCAGGAACATGAAATAGCGGCAGCTCCGCACCTCCAGCCCCGCCCGGCGAGCCGACGAGGTCAGGCCCTTGGCCGTGTACCGCCGGCGGTGATGGGCCAGGTCATCGGCATAGCTCCAGAAGGACGGCAGGGCCGGAACCGTCACGAGGCACACCCCGCCCGGACGGAGCGCCTTCCGCACCTCCGCGAGGGCCGCCACGTCGTCGTCCAGGTGCTCGATCACATCCAGCAGGAAGGCCACATCCCACCGGCCCTCCCAGCCGAGCCGTTCGAGGTCGAGCTGGTAGAGGTCGGGGGTGAGGGGGAGCTCGGCCTCGGCGAAAGCGTCCCTCGCCAGCCCCAACGCTTGGACTGACGAATCGCCCAAAGCAAGCTCACTCAGCAGAGCACTCCGGGCCCTTGCCAGATGCATGACCCATCCCCCGCACCCGCCCCCGAGATCGATGGCCGAGAGCCCTTCGGGGCCGGGCTCCAGGGCCCGGTCCAGCGTGGACAGAACCTTGGCGTGTCGGCCGCGGTACCAGAAATGGGTGGTCTGCATCTCGAGGAGAAGCCGAAAGCCCCTGGGATCGTACTCCTCATCCCGGTGCTCCACACCCCATGGGGGTCGGTATATGCCATCTGACCCCGGCTCGTAGGGCCCCATCATCCGTCATCCCCCGTCGAGCTCCGTCGGTGATGGGCCGTGCACCGGACGTACCGGTGGACCAGATCGAACTGGTCGAAGTGGTCGATATGCAGGTGCCCGGAGATCACATCCTCAAGCTCTCTGGCCGAGTGAGGGTGCTCGCCCCGGTCGAGCCACCAGGAGAGGGTCGAGCGAAGCCTCCCCGGCACCCGAATGGCATCCACGAGGACCAAGCTGCCTTCGGGATCCAGCACCCGAGCCGCCTCGCCGACGGCCTGGTCGAGCTGCCCCAGGGTGAGATGGTGAGTCAGGGAGACGCTAATGACGACATCGAACACCCCATCTGCGAAGGGGAGGGCGAGTGCATCGCCAACCACCGGGTAAGCGTCCGAGCGGCGCTCGCGCACCGCTGCCAGATGGCCCCGATCGAGGTCGACGCAGACGTAGTGGCCGAACTCGGGCCAGAGGTGCGCGAGCCGGCCCGTCCCGCCCGCCAGGTCGAGAATCCAGTCTCCCGTCAGATCGGCGCACAGCTCGGCGACACGTCGCGTCCCCTCCTCGGCGCCGTACAGCTTCTGCACCAGCTCATAGGCCCATGGGCTCCGGAGCAGCTTGTGTCCAAGCCAGCGGATCACAAGGGCGCCTCCAGGACGGCCTGGATGACCCGCTCCTGTTGGTCGGGGGTCAGGGAGCAGTAGAAGGGTAGCCTCACGAGCCGGGCGCTGATGTCCTCCGTCACCGGGCAGTCCCCCGCCTTGCCGCCGAACTCGATGCCCATCGTCGAGAGATGCAGTGGCAGGTAGTGGAACACGGCATGGATCCGGCGCTCTCGCAGGTGAGCGATGAGCCCATCCCGGGCGCCCGCGGTGGGCAGCACCGCGTAGAACATGTGGTAGGGCTGCGTGCAATGTGGTGGGATGATCGGGAGCCCGACGTCGCTGGCCCGGGCCCAGGCCTCCAGCCCCCTGTAGTAAGCCTCCCAGACCTCACGCCGCCGTTCCTGGATGCGCTGGGCCGCTTGCAGTTGCGCCCACAGGAAGGCGGCCAGGAGGTCTGACATGACGTAGCTGGAGCCCAGGTCGACCCAGGTGTACTTGTCGACCTCGCCCCGGAAGAACTGGCTCCGGTTGGTACCCTTTTCCCGGATGACCTCCGCCCGCGGGATCAGCGTCTCGTCGTTGATGATCAGCGCGCCGCCCTCACCGCATGTGATGTTCTTGGTCTCATGGAAGCTCTGGGTGGCTAGTTCGCCGAAGGAGCCCAGCGGCTGGCCCTTGTACCCACCGAACAAGCCATGGGCGTTGTCCTCCACCACGGCCACGTCCGCCTCTCGGGCCACAGTGCAGATGGTCCGCATCTCGCACCCCACCCCGGCATAGTGGACGGGCACGATGGCCTTGGTGCGGGGCGAGATCAGGTCCTTCAGCAGGCTCTCATCCAGGTTGAGCGTGTCCGCGCGCACATCGGCGAAGACGATCCTCGCCCCCCGTAGGGCGAAGGCGTTGGCCGTCGAGACGAAGGTGAATGCGGGCACGATGACCTCATCACCGGGCCCCACGTCAAGCAACAGAGCGGACATCTCCAGGGCGTGCGTACACGAAGTGGTCAGAAGGACGCGCGAGGCGCCGATCCGGTCCGCGAGATGCGCCTCGCATCTCTTGGTGAAGGGGCCGTCGCCCGAGGTATGCATGCCGTCGATGGCGGACTGGATGTTCGCCAGCTCGGGCCCCGATGGCGTCAACCGGTTGAAGGGAATGCTGTTACGCAATGGCGATCTTCCACCGCCGATCCATCCACCGGGCGCTGGGCATCGGGTGATTCGTCGGGCCCAGGGGATCGGATGGGTATTGTGGCCGGGAGCGAGCGACTCCTTCACCGTCGGAGTGGGCTGGGGGAGGAGTCGCTCCGGACCGGTCCGAACAGGCCCGTAGCTGAGTGGACGCCGCCCCGATTAGCCACCTCCAGACTCCAGCACCGAACCGGGAGCCCGCCATGGCCCGTAATCCCATCCTGCTAGTGCTCGGAGTCGGGGGTAACGTGAGCCAGGGGATCCTGAAGGCCTTGGATGCCTCGTCGCTCTCCTGCCGGGTGATCGGCGGATGCATCGACGCCCACTCCACGGGCCTCTACTTCGCAGACCATGCCGTCATCTCTCCCCTGGCAGATGACCCGGAGTTCCCCGACTGGCTGGTCGACACGTGCTTGGAGCATGGAGTCTCGGGCGTGCTCTCCGGAGTTGAGCCCGTCCTCGCTACCCTCGCCGAGCACCGCCCGCAGCTCGAGGCCAGGTCGGGGGCCCGGATCCTCGTATCGGAGCCCGCCAAGCTCGCCCTCTGCGCCGACAAGCTCGCGACCGCCCGATGGCTCGCCGATCATGGCCTGCGGGCACCCGCCACGGTCGCCGCCGAAGATGGCGAGGGTGTGGCCGACTTGGTAGCGCGACACGGCTACCCCCTGTTCGCCAAACCCCGGCGGGGCAAGGGCTCCCACGGCATCGTGACCATCGACTCACCGGAGAGGCTCGCGGCGGTACAGGGCCTTCGGGGAATGGTGATCCAAGAGTACGTGGGCGACCCGGATGAGGAGTTCACCGCCGCCACCTTCACCGACGCCGACGGAGCCGTCCGTGGCGACATCGTGTTCCAGCGTGACCTCCTGGAGGGGACCACCGTCACCGCCCGCGCGGTCCACGCCCCCGACGTATCGGCCCAGGTCCGGGCCATCGCCGGCGAGCTGCTGCCCGTTGGCCCGGCCAA
Source organism: Armatimonadia bacterium (assembly GCA_014730065.1). GTDB lineage: Bacteria > Armatimonadota > Zipacnadia > UBA1398 > UBA1398 > UBA1398. The sequence goes on from WJIW01000599.1 coordinate 10,349, forward strand.
CATGCAGCTCAGGTGCCGAGGTGGGGAGCCCGTATGCTTCGAGATCAACCTGCGGTTCTCGGGCACCGCGCCCATCCGGGCGCGGCTCGGGTTCAACGATGTGGAGGCGGCGGTGAGACACTTCATCATGGGGGAGCCTGCGGCCGA
>WJIW01000600.1 GCA_014730065.1 Armatimonadia bacterium
CCCGGCGCGGGGCGCCCAACGGGGGCGCCCCTCCGCCCGGCTATGCCCGGGACTGGGCCAGGACGTTGGCGCAGTCGCAGCCGCGCTCGGCCGGAATGCGCTTGATGAACTCCAGGATCAGCTTCTTGGCGTTCTCGGCGTTTTGCTGGACCATCTGCAGAACGTTCGCGTGGGTGACGGACTCGGTGCCCGTGACCACGCCGGTGTCGTAGTCGGTGATCAAGGCCACGTTCACGTAGCAGATCCCCAGCTCCTTAGCCAGGAAGCACTCGGGGTACTGGGTCATGTTGATGACCTCCCAGCCCATGCTGGTGAACCACTTGCTCTCGGCCGTGGTCGAGAAGCGCGGTCCCTGGATGACGACCACGGTTCCCGAGTCATGGACGGTGATGCCGGCATCCTTGCCGGCAGCGATGGCGTGGGGCCGGAGCTCGGGACAATAGGGCTCGGCGGCGCTGACGTGGGTCGTGATGGGTCCGTCGTAGAAGGTATCCTTGCGGCCGGAGGTGCGGTCCACGAACTGATCGGAGACGACGAACTCGCCGGGCTTCACGTGGGCCTGGAGACTGCCCGCGGCGCTGGGCCCGATGATGCGGGTGACGCCCAGCTCCTTCATCGCCCAGATGTTCGCCCGGTAGTTGATCATATGGGGGGGGATACTGTGATCCCGGGCATGGCGCGGGAGGAATGCGACCCGCCTGCCCTCCACCTCGCCCACGGTAAGCTGATCCGACGGAGGTCCGTACGGCGTCTCGACCGTGACGTCCTCCAGGTCGGAGGCGAACTCATAGAGTCCGGTGCTCCCGAATATGCCAATCTCAGCGGCCATGCTCAACTGTATCGCTCCTCTTTTCGGTAGTCGTGGCTAGGCCCCGCGCAGGAGGCCACCGATGGCCTCCACGTAGGGGGGCCGCAGAATGCCACGCTCCGTGATGATCGCGGTCACCAGCTCCGCGGGGGTTACGTCGAAGGCGGGGTTGGCTATGGTGAAGCCCTCCCCCGGCTCGGGCGCGGTGGCGACTCCATAGAGTGAGGCCACCTCATCGGCGGTTCTCTCCTCGATGGGGATCTCCTTGCCCGAGGCCAGGGAGGGGTCGAAGGTGCTGACGGGTGCGGCTACGTAGAAGGGGACCCCGAAGTGCCGACACAACAGCGCCAGCCCCAAGGTGCCGACTTTGTTGGCCACATCGCCATTGGCGGCGATGCGGTCGGCGCCGGTCACGGCCAGGTCGACCCGCCCCGACGCCAGATGGGTCGCGGCGGCCACATCACAGGAGAGGGTCGCCGGGATCCCCAAGCTCTTCATCTCCCATGCCGTGAGCCGGGAGCCTTGGAGCAGGGGCCGGGTCTCGTCCACGTACACGTGGATGGCTTTGCCCGCCTCGTGGGCCGCGCGGATGACGCCGACGGCGGTGCCGTACCCCGATGTGGCCAGTCCGCCCGCGTTGCAGTGGGTGATGACGCCCGCGCCTTCCGGAACCAGCTCGGCGCCCAACCGACCCATCTCCCGGCAGGCGGCATCGTCGTCGTCGCGGATCCGATGAGCCTGGGCCAGAAGGGCCTCGCGCAGGTCGTCCACGCTGCCGTGCTCGCCCTCGACGACGCGCTCCATCCGGGCCAGGGCCCAGAACAGGTTCACCGCCGTGGGCCGGGTTCGAGCCAGGGTCTTGGAGGCCGCCCGAAGCTCCTGCCGGAGGCTGTCCACGTCGGTGGCTTCCGAGCCCCAAGCGGCCACGCAGAGCCCGTAGGCCGCAGCGCAGCCGATGGCGGGCGCCCCCCGAACCCTCAGGCTCCGGATGGCCTCGGCGACGGCGTCCAGGTCGGCGAGCGGAACCACGCGGTGCTCCCGCGGCAGGAGGGTCTGATCGATGATGTGCAGTCCGTTGTCCCAGGTCAGCGTCTCGAAGCCGCGGCCCGGGGTCGAGTTGGCCATACCCCACCTCCGGTCAACGTTTCAGGCAGGCTACGCTTGCGACCTGCCGAACAGGCATCCTGTACATAATGACGGATGGAAGTGGATGAGTGAAGCGATCCATGGATAGGCGCCAGTTTCTCAGGGCCGCCGGAGCCGTTGGCGTCGTCGGAGTGGCGGGAGCGGCCGCTCGCCGCGGCACGGCGCAGGATCCCGTGGAGTGTGACGTGGTGCTGCGCGGCGGCACTGTCTACGACGGCACGGCCGCGGAGCCTGTGCTCGCCGATGTGGGCATCAAGGATGGGAGGATCGAGGCCATCGGCGGGGCCATCGCCGCCCCCCGAGAGATCGACTGTACAGGCCTGGCCGTCTCCCCGGGCTTCGTCGACATCCACACCCACATGGATTTGGCCTGCTGGCCTGCCGAAGTGGACGTTCCGCTGCCGCTCCATACGGGGCCCTATCCCGAGCTGCACTGCCGGATGATGCTGGAGCAGGGCATCACCACGGTCCTCGCCGGCAACTGCGGGTACTCCGCGCCGGCTATCGGCGAGCACCTGGCAGCCATGGAGGCCGAGGGCCTGCCCTTCAACTACGCCACCCTCGCTGGGCACGCGACACTGCGGGAGGGTGCCACCGATCTAAGGCAGGTCCAGGCGCGCCTCGCGGAGGCCCTGGAGCAGGGCGCCTTCGGGCTGTCCCTCAATCGCGGCCACGGCTCCGGCGCCGAGGCCGAGACCGATGAGCTGGTCGCCTTGGTGCGGCTCATAGGGGCCATCGACAACGGACTGCTGGCCGTCCACCGCGCCTCGGAGACGGAGAACGTGGTCGACGCCACCGCCGAGGCAATCACCCTTGGCCGGATGAGCGGGGCGCGGGTGCAGATAAGCCATATGCGAAGTCGTCTCGAGCCCGCCTGGGCCGAGGCCCAGGCCGCGTACGACCATGTGGAGGAGGCCCGGGCCGCGGGTATGGATGTGGCCGCAGACATCTACGTGCATCCCGGCGCTGGGCTGACCGTCCCCATGGCCTACCTGCCCCCTCGCTTCTGGATCGGTGAGTACCGCCAGGCCCTGGAGGCGAGCCGGCACGATCCCGAGCTACTGGCCTATCTGGGGCAGCGCATCGTGAAGGTCGATCCCACTCTCTACTATCCCCGCGCGGCGGCCTACGAAGGCTACCACGACTTCACGCTGATTGGCGTCGTGCAGAGCCGGGCCCAGTGGGATGAGCCGAAGAACCTCCTGGACGAGATCATCGACTTGGCCCTGGCCCCCACAGGCCTGGTGCCGGGTACCCCTGTGCCTCCCATGGGCATCTACATGGCGGAGATGAGCCTGGAGACCATCGCCGATGCTCTGTCGCGTCCCTTCATGATGGTCGCCAGCGATGCCGGCGGGCCGCCAGGGATCGACCCCCAGGGGCTGGTGCCCTGGTCCTTCTCGAACACCGCCCGTCTGCTGGGCACCTTCGCCGGCGAGCCCGAGCCTGTGACGCGCCCTCCCGCCGAGCCGGTGGAGGCGGACGAAGAGGAAGAGCCGGAAGAGTCGCCCCGGGACCCCGACCGACCGTACATCCCCGGGCACACGAGGGACGGGCGAGACACGGAAGAGGTCGAGGAGCCCGAGAGCGATCCGCCGCCGGTGGTCGAGGCCGAGGATCAGGAGACGGAGGAGCAGGTGCAGGAGCAGATTCGAAGCCTGCGAGTGCTCCCCTATCCCGAGGCCATCCGCCGCATGTCTTCCATGCCCGCCGACCGGCTAGGCCTAGCGGACCGGGGACGGCTCGCGCCGGGGCTTCCCGCGGACCTGGTGGTGCTCGACCTGGCTAGCACCCGAGACACCTCTCTACCCTACACGGCGAGTGCCAGGCCGAGGGGCATCAAGTGGGTGCTGGTCAACGGCGAGCTGGTCGTCGAAGATGGCGAGTACAATGGGGCACGCCCCGGCCACGTTCTGCGCCGAGGCTGAGAGGAGCAAGGGCCTTGATGAGAGTGTCTACATGGCAGAGACAGCTACGCGAGGAGGCCGCCCGGACCCTGGCCGTCTTCTGTGTCGATGGGCGGTACGCCCGGTACCTCGATGAGTTCTTCGAGTCCACCCTGCAGCTCGAGGGGGCTGACTGGCTCGGCGTACCCGGCGGCGCGGCCGCCTTGGCCGGGCGGGAAGCCGCCGAGGGCGATGGCGAGTACCTATGGCGCGAAGTGGACTTCCTGGTTGAGGCGCACCAGATAGAGCACGTGATCCTCATCTTCCACGAGGACTGCGGGCACTACCAGCGGGTTCTCGGTTCGGAGACGCCCGCCGAGGAGCGTGCTGACACCCAGCGCAGTGACGCCATGAAGGTGGTCGCGGAGCTCGGCGAGCGCCATCCCTCCATAGGGGTCAAGGCCTATTGGCAGCGGGGAGACGACACAGCCGTCTACTTCGACGCGCTGACTCCGGCCGCGTCGCCTCCCCCCGCGGAGCCGCCGGACTAAGATGCCCGCTGGGCCGCGAAGCGGCGCAACTGCGCTCGAAGCGCGGCATAGCACTCCGGGCAGTAGGTGTGACTCACCTTTCGGGGCTCGCTGGTGGGTTTGATCCACGCGGCGGGGGACTGGTCGTCGGCCTCCCTGGGGACACGGCCACAGACGCAGCACTGCTTCTCGATCGCCATCCCTGGCACCCTCTCGTTCGCCCATCCTTGGGCTGGAGTTGGATCGCCCTCCTTCGGCCACGGGCGACATACGCCTCCGGCGCTACCCCCGGGTGGGGCCAGCGAGAGCGAGTCCTATCTTGGTATCGGTCCAAAGCCGGGCGGGCTTGAGGGGATTCTCAGCAGCTAGCTGTTGATTGCCACCTCTCGCTCATGATCGCGCATCATGGAGCGGAGCATCAGCGGGTTGCCGGCATTGCGCATGGCGTCGTCGGCGGTGATCCACCCGGCCTGATAGAGCCAGAAGAGGGACTGCTCCATGGTCTGCATCCCGTCATGGAGACCCTCTTGGATGCGCTCGTAGATGCCGTCGGCCTTATTGTCCTTGATGAGCTTGCTGATGTAGGCATTGGTGATCATTAGCTCGATGGCCACCGCCCGGCCACCATCGACGGAGGGGATGAGCTTCTGGGCGCAGATGGCCCGGAGCGTGTAGGAGAGACGGTCACAGATCAGCTCCTGCTCCTCCGCCTGGAAGGTGCCCACGATGCGCTCCAGCGTCTCGCCCGCCGACGTGGTATGCAGGGTCGAGAACACCAGGTGACCGGTCTCGGCCGCCGATAGGGCCACGGTGATGGTCTCCACGTCGCGCATTTCACCTATGAGGATCACGTCGGGATTCTGGCGCAAGCTGTACTTGAGGGCATCGTGGAAGCTGTTGGTGTCCGAGCCCAGCTCGCGCTGGATGACGATGGACTTGCGGTTACGGTGGACGAACTCGATGGGGTCCTCGATGGTGATGATCGAGAGTTGGCGGTGGGCGTTGATGAGATCGGTCACCGCCGCCAGGGTCGTGGTCTTACCCGAGCCCGTGGGGCCGGTCACGAGAACCACGCCGTCGCCGTATGTGGCGAACTCCCGAACCTTGGGCGGCAATCCCAGGTCCTCGATGTCGGGGATGCTGAGGGGGATGAGGCGCATGACGACCCCGATGGAGCCCGTGGCCCAGAAGCAGTTGGCGCGGATGCGCGTGATGCCGGGGAACTCCACCCCCGCATCCACTTCATTGAACTCCTTCAGGCGGCGGAGCTGCTCCTCGCTGAGCATCTCGGCGGCGAGGGCAGCGGTCTGCTCCTTGGTCAGCTCCGGCAAGTCCTCGGAGAAGTAGATGTGGCCGCCGATGCGAAAGGCCGGTCGCGATCCCGCTTGAATGAAGATGTCGGACGCATTCCGGTCGTACGCATACCGCACGATGTCCTCGGCAGTCACGAAAGCACCTCCCAGCAACGCGTCCCGGCCCCGGGTCACAGGTAACCTACGGCAAGGCCGCGACATTTGTTCGTTCCCTACTTGGCCGCGTCTTGTGGGCAGGACCTGGGAAGGAGGCGGCGAAACCTGAGAAATCGCGTCCGGGGACGATCACCGCATGGCTCATCCAGAGCCGGCTCCCACGGAGGTACAGGGCCCTACTGTCGTTAGGAGGTCCTCCATGAAGGATCTTGCTCAGCTTGCTTTGGATACGGCGCTCCAGAGGGGCGCCGACTACGCGGACGTGCGCCTGGTCCGCTATCGCAACCAGAACATCAGCACCGAGGATCGGCGCGTGGCGTCGCTGGCCGACACCGAGGACATCGGCCTCGGGGTCCGGGTCATCGCCAACGGCGCCTGGGGGTTCGCGGGCAGTTGCGATCTCAGCCGCGAGGGCATACAGGCTTGCGCAGCCGACGCCGTGGCCATCGCCCAGGCCTCGGCCATGGTGGGGCAGAGCCCCGTGAGCCTGGTCTCCGAGCCCCCCAGCAACCGCAAGTTCCGGACCCCCTACGAGATCGACCCCTTCACCGTATCCATCGAGGACAAGGTCGGCCTCTTGCTGGAGATCAACGATCGGCTGCTGGGCAATGACGGCATTCGCAAAGCCCATGGCTTTATGACCCTGCGGAAGGCAGAGCGGATCTTCCTCAGCTCCGAGGGCTCGGACCTGGAGTCCGAGGTGGTCACCACCAACGCCACCTACCGAGCCACAGCCGTCGGCGATGGCGATGCCCGGTACCGGAGCTACGAGCCCCCTCCGCTGACCATGGGCTACGAGAACATCGACCGCGACGACCTACTGGGCAACACCGATCGGGTCGCCGCCGAGGCCGTGGAGCACCTGAAGGCTCCCGAGTGCGAGCCCGGAGTCACCGATCTCATCCTCGACCCGGTCCATCTCTCCCTGACCATCCACGAGTCGGTGGGCCATGCCACCGAGCTGGACCGGGCTCTGGGCATGGAAGAGAGCCTGGCCGGCCGGAGCTTCGCCGTACCCTCCATGCTGCGCAACCTGAAGTACGGGTCGGACATGGTGACCTTCCGCGCCGACAACACGCTGGAGCATGGGCTCGCGACCCATGGCTTCGATGATGAGGGCGTGGAGGGGCAGGCCTGGAACATCGTCGAGGACGGCCTCTTCGTGGGCTATGGCACCAGCCGGGAGGTCGCCGGCGAGATCGGCCTCGACCGCTCCACGGGCACCTGCCGCGCAGACCACTGGGGCAGCATCCCCATCGTCCGGATCCCCAACCTCTCGCTGATGCCCGGCAAGGAGCGGTGCTCCCCCGAGGAGATCATCGCCGATACCAAGCGGGGCATCTACATCGAGGGTCGGGGCAGCTTCTCCATCGACCAGATGCGCTGCAACTTCCAGTTCGGCGGCGACGCCTTCTGGGAGATCAGGGACGGCAAGAAGGTCCGGATGCTGAAGAACGTCACCTACCAGTCCATGACCACCGACTTCTGGAACTCCGTCGATGCCATCGCCGACGATCGCTTCTGGCATCAGGGCGGGGTACTGAACTGCGGCAAGGGCGATCCCATGCAGATCTCCCAGATGACCCACGGCGCCTGCACGGCGCGGGTGCGCAACATTCAGGTGGGCGACGCGGCGAACGTGACCAGGAGCAGCGGCTGATGCCGGCAGCGACGGAAATGCGGGGAGTATCGTGACACAAGACACTGCGCGTGCACTAGCGGACAAGGCCCTGGCGGCCGCCACGGCCGACCATGTGGAGGTGTCCGTGGGCGGAGGAGTACAGACTACCGCCCGCTTCGCCAACAACGGCATTATCCAGCACGTGAGGAACCGGGATCAGGGGCTGTCGGTGACCACCGCCTTCGGTCAGAAGGTGGGGCAGGCGTCGACGAACGACTTCTCCGATGAAGCCATCAAGGCGTGCGTCGCCCGGGCCGAGACGGCCGCCAAGGCGGCCGAGCCCGACACCGAGTACCTGCCGCCGCCCGGTCCCCAGGAGTACCAGCAGGTCGACTCCTGGGATGAGGGGACGGCCGAGTTCGCCCACGCCGACCGGGCCCAGGCTATCGCCAAGGCGGTCAGCCCCGTGGAGGATGCGGGCCTGCGTGCCGCGGGCAGCTACACTACCTATGCCACCGAGCGCTCCATCGCCAACTCCAGCGGCCTTTTCGGCTACGACCGGGCAACCCATGCCTGCTTCGTGGAGACGGTCCTCACCGAGAACAGCTCGGGCTGGGCCGAGGGCGTGGGAGCCTCGGCGGGCAGTGTGGACGTGGACGCTGCGGCGGCGAGGGCCCTCGGCAAGGCCCAAGCGGCCGCGGACCCCATCGACATCGAGCCCGGCGCGTACACCGTGGTTCTCGAGCCCGCCGCCGTAGCCGGCCTCACGAGCATCGCGGGCTGGACCATGGACGCCAAGACCGCCGACGAGGGACGGTCCTGCTGGACGGGCCTCGAGGGTGAGAAGGTGGCCGTGGAC
>WJIW01000601.1 GCA_014730065.1 Armatimonadia bacterium
CCCGGGCTCTGGCCCAGTTCATGTTCGACGACGAGGACGCCCTGATCCGGGTGGACATGTCCGAATACATGGAGAAGTTCGCCGTGTCCCGGCTCATGGGCGCGCCTCCGGGGTACGTGGGCTACGACGAAGGCGGCCAGCTCACCGAGCAGGTGCGCCGCAAGCCGTACTCCGTGGTGCTCCTCGATGAGATCGAGAAGGCCGATCCCGAGGTCTTCAGCGTGCTCCTCCAGGTGATGGAGGATGGACGCCTGACCGATTCCCACGGCCGGGTCGTGGACTTCCGGCACTGCGTGCTGATCATGACCTCGAACGTGGGTGCCCAGAAGATCGACAAGGGCAGGGAGATCGGCTTCGGAGTCGACAGCGGCGGAGATGCCGCCGAGGAGAATAAGCGCCGGCACGGGGCCATGAAGGACAAGGTAATGGGTGAGCTCAAGAAGGGCTTCCGCCCCGAGTTCCTCAACCGGCTCGATGAGGTCATCGTGTTCCACGCCCTCACCGCCGAGGAGATTCTGTCCATCGTGGACCTGGAGATCAACCGGGTCAACGAGCAGCTGGCCGCCCGCGAGGTCACCCTGGTGCTGACCGACGACATGAAGGAAGTCCTGGCCAAGGAGGGCTTCGAGCCGTCGCTGGGTGCCCGGCCCCTACGCCGCGTGATCCAGCGCCGTATCGAGGACCCCTTGTCCGAGGCGCTGTTGGTGGGCGAGTTCCAGGACGGCTCGACCATCGAGTGCGGCCTGGAGGACGACAAGGCCGTGTTTCGTGTCGTGGAGAGCGAGTCCGAGTCGGAATCCGAAGTGCCCGCCGCCGAGGTTACCGGCTAGACCGGTCGCCTCGACGAGCAGGACCGACCATCTGGCGCCCGAGGGCCTATCAGGCCTTCGGGCGCCGGTTCGTGAGAGGGGTCGCTTAGGTGGCCAAGACACGCTACGTCTGCGACTCCTGCGGACACGACACCGCCAAGTGGTACGGCCAGTGCCCTTCCTGCGGCGAGTGGAACTCCATGGGCGAGATCTCCCTGGCCGAGGACAAGGGCCGGGCCCCCGCCCGAACGGGGGCCGGCGCGGCTGCGCCCCTCCCCTTGGCCGCGGTGAACCGGGACGAGCGCCCCCGGCTGGTCTCGGGGATCGATGAGCTGGACCGGGTCCTGGGCGGGGGCTTGGTTCCGGGTGCCGCGGTGCTTGTAGCGGGGGATCCGGGCGTGGGCAAGTCCACCCTCATGCTGCAGGCAGCCCACGAGCTGTCGGCCCAGGGCTCGCCGGTGCTGTATGTGACCGGCGAGGAGTCGGCCAAGCAGATACGCCTGCGCGCCGATCGCCTGAGCTTGCCGGGTGATGCCATCCTGGTGCTGGCGGAGACGGTGGTCGATGGCCTGGGGAAGCTGATCGCCGAGCATCGCCCCGGCTGCATCATGGTCGATTCGGTGCAGGCGGTGCGGCTGAGCGGTGTGGACGGAACGCCCGGCTCCATCGCCCAGGTGAGGGCCGTCTCGGACTTCCTCATCGGCCTGGCCAAGACCACCGACCTGCCCCTGATCGTCGCGGGCCACGTGACCAAGGAGGGCGCTGCCGCGGGGCCCCGGGCCCTGGAGCACCTGGTCGACGCGGTGCTGTACTTCGAGGGCGAGCGCGCCCAGCAGCTTCGCGTCCTTAGGGCCCAGAAGAACCGCTTCGGGTCGGTGGACGAGATCGGCCTCTTCGAGATGGGCGACGGCGGGCTGCGAGAGGTGTCGGACCCCACCGGTGCGCTTCTGGGCGACCCGGCCAGACCCCAGAGCGGCTGTGCCGTGTCCGCCGCCCTGTCGGGCACGAGACCGCTACTGGTCCAGATCGAGGCGCTGGTGGCTCCGGCCAGCTACGGGACGGGTCGACGCGTCTCTGTGGGCATCGACAACGCCCGGGCCGCCTTGGTGCTCGCGGTGTTGGAGCGCCGTGCCGGGGTCGTTCTGGGCAGTGCCGATGTGTTTCTGGGGGTATCGGGCGGGCTGAAGCTAACCGAACCGGGCTCGGACCTGGCGCTGGCCCTGGCCGTCGCATCATCGGCCGAGGACCGGGCGCTGGCTCCACGTACGGTGGCCATAGGAGAGATCGGCCTATCGGGCGAACTACGTCCGGTGTCGGGCATGCGCAGGCGCGTGCAGGAGGCTGTTCGCCTAGGGTTCGAGACGATCGTGGGGCCCTTGGGCGATGAGGCGACTCTGGCCCCCAAGCCGCGTGTGGCCCGTACCCTGGAGGAGGCCATGGATGCGGCCTTGTAGGAGCTTCCTCACATCGGGCGAGGGGATGTAGTGAGGTATGGCGGGTGACAAGTCGTCCAAGGGGAAACTGCCCAGCCGGGCCGTGCTGGCCCTCCTGGTCCCTTACTTCCTGGCCGCCGCGGGTGGCGGAGGCCTTCTGGGCCATCAGGTAGGGCGGCTCTGCGTCAACACCGATGTGGTCGACAAGGCGCTGGACCCGCGGCTCGTACCGTGGTTCGTTTACGGCACCGCCGCCGTCGGCCTCATGACCGGCGTCCTCATCGCCGAGATGCTGCTCCAGTTGCTCCTGCGCGCCCTTCGCCGCATCGCCGCGGCCCAGCCCATGGATCGAGCCATCGGAGCGGCGGGTCTGGTCTTGGGCGTAGTTGTGGGCTCGGCCGTATGCGTGCCCTTCGCTATCGCCGGCATCGGCGCCGAGTCGAGCTTCTTCCGCCCCCTCCTCATCATCGGCATCCTGGGCATGGCGGGCATCATCGGTATGCTCTTCACCCTCAGCCTGCGCGAGGAGCTGTGGCGGCTCTTTGGCTTCGAGCGTGAGCAGGCCAGCGTCGCCGATCCCGAGACGCGGGAGGAGACCGAAGCGACGGTCGCCGATTCCCAGGCGCCGCCCAAGGTCCTCGACACCAGCGTGATCATCGATGGGCGCATCGCCGCGGTGCGGGACACGGGGTTCCTCGAGGGCAAGCTCATCATCCCGTCCTTCGTACTGGGTGAGCTGCAGCATATCGCCGACTCCGCCGATCCCCAGCGGCGCAAGCGTGGCCGCCGCGGGCTCGTTATGCTCAACAAGATGCAGAAGGAGTTCGCCCAGGACGTGCAGATCGTCGAGGAGTTCGACCTGGAGCTGAGCGACACCGACGAGGTCGACATCCGCCTGGTTCACGTCAGCAAGCACCTCGGCGGCCATGTGGTCACCAACGACTTCAACCTGAGCAAGGTGGCCGAGCTGCACGGGGTCCAGGTCCTGAACGTCAACGAGCTGGCTAATGCCCTCAAGCCCGTTCTGCTCCACGGCGAGGAGCTTCAGGTCAACGTGGTCAAGGTCGGTCGCGAGCCGGGGCAGGGCGTGGGTTACCTGGAGGATGGGACCATGGTCGTCGTCGAGGGCGCGGCCGACCGCGTGGGCGACGACGTCCTCGCCAGCGTGACGAGTATGATCCAGACCGTGGCGGGCAAGATGGTCTTCGCCTCCCTGGCGGAGGGTGAGTGACCGCGTGGCCGAGGCGGGCGTGGCCAGTGGGCTCGTGGCCGCCGCGGGTAGGGGCCGCCGAATGGGGGCGGGCCATAACAAGGTCTTCCTGCCCATCGCCGGCGTGCCCATCCTCGCGTGGACCCTCCATGCCCTCAGCGCCTCGCCCTTGATCGGGCCCTTGGCTGTGATCGTGGGCGCCGGGGAAGAGGATCACGCCGCCGCCGTTGCCGCCGCCGCGGGGATCGACTGCACCGTGGTGACCGGTGGGGAGACGCGAGCCGATTCCGTCCGGGCGGGGTTGGAGGTCTGCGCCGACCTGGGCCCCGAGTGGGTGGCCATCCACGATGGCGCCCGTCCCTTCGTCGACGATGCTCTCATCGAGCGAGCTGTGGGTCTGGCCATGGAGCGTGGCGCCGGTGCAGCGGCTTTGGCCGTGTCCGATACCATCAAGCGCGTCGTGGCCGGGGAGCTTGTGGTCGAGACGCCATCCCGGACCGATCTACGGGCCATGCAGACGCCCCAGGTCTTCCGGCTGGCCGAGATCCGCGAAGCGTACCGCCGGGCGGGCGGGGCGGCAGCGGCGATGACCGACGACTGCCAGGTCGCCGAGAGCGCGGGGATTGCCGTGTACCTGGCCGAGGGCGATCCGGTGAACCTGAAGATCACCCACGACATTGATCGGACCGTCGCGGAGGCCATCGCGGCGGGTCGGGAGAAACCGAAGTTACAGGATCCGACGGGCATATGGCCACTGCCACCGCGGCCCTGACTGGGGATCGGCTGAAGGAGGCTTCTCGAGTCCCGGATGGACACACCTAGATCCGACCACTTCACCGAAGAGGCCCGAGCCGCCATCTCCCGAGGCGCGGAGCTTGCCGAGGAGCGCGGCGCTCGGCGGGTCAGCCCCGAGCATGTGCTGCTAGCACTGCTGGAGGATGTTTGGACGGCGGGGCACCGCGCTCTGGACCGCCAGGGGGTGGACGTGCGCGCCCTGGCCCGGGCCCTCGATGCCGCCATCAAGCGGCGCCCCAAGCGTTCGGGCCCGTCCATCGGCCCCGCCCTGGACCAGGTGCTTCGCGTTGCCATGGGCGAGGCCCGGCGCCACGGCGTCGGCTTCGTGGGCACCGAGCACCTGCTGGTGGGTCTTCTCTCGATCAGAGACGGCATGGCCTGCGCTTTCCTCGAGGAGGCGGGTGCACGGCTCGACCCGGCCTTGGAATACTCGCGATCACGCCGAGCCCGGGGCCGTCGAGCTGCCGAGGGAGCCGCAGCCGTGGCCGCCCCTCCGCCTCGGCCCAGCCCGGCCCGGGTGGGGATGGGGTATGACACCCATGAGATCCGCACGGGCCAGCCCTTGGTGCTGGGAGGAGTGGAGGTCCCGTCGGAGTTCGGGTTGGTCGGGCACTCCGATGCCGACGTACTGTGCCATGCCATCATGGACGCCCTCCTGGGCGCGGCGGCCTTGGGCGACATCGGCCAGATGTTCCCCGACGATGACGCCCGGTACCGTGGCGCGTCGAGCGTCGGACTGCTGGCTGAAGTCGCCCGGCGACTGGGAGGAGCCGGCTGGTCGGCGACCAATGTGGACGCGGTAGTGGTGGCACAAGCTCCCAAGATCGCGCCCCATACGGACGCCATGAGGAACAACATTGCCGAGGCTCTCGGTATCGAGCCCGACCGAGTGGCGGTCAAGGGCACAACGACTGAGGGCCTGGGACCCGAGGGTGAGGGCCTGGGCATGAGCGCCCAGGCTGTGGTCATGATCGGCCCCGCGGGCAGTTAGGCCCGGGGGCGGATCCGGGGGATCTTGCCCATTACCGCGTTGAGAGGTGGTACCCATGCGAACCTTCGTCAAGGGCACCAACATCAAAGTCACGGAAGCCATGAAGAGCTACGCCGAGGAGCGCCTGCAGAGACTGACCCGATACGAGAACTTCCTGAACGACGTTACCCTCGTCTACTCCGTCCAGCGGGCCTGGCATATCGCCGAGGTCACCACTCGCTTCGGTGATACCATCCTGCGCGCCGAAGAGCGCTCGAACGACATGTACGTGTCGGTCGACAAGGCCGTGGAGAAGCTCGAGCAGCAACTCGAGCGCCTCAAGGGGCGCATGGACCGCCGCCGCCGAGCGGCTCGAGATCGGGGCGAAGTGGACGATCGCGCTGAGGAGATCGTGGCCGCCTTCAGCGACGGCAAGCCCGAGGATCAGGACGTCATCGACGTGGAGCCCCTGGGCGACGGCCAGGTGGTCAAGGTGAAGACCTATGCCGTCAAGCCCATGAGCACCGAGGAGGCCCTGCTCCAGATGGAGCTGGTCGACCACGACTTCTTCGTGTTCGTCCGGGACGATACCCAGGAGGTCGATGTGCTGTACAAGCGGCACGACGGAGACTTCGGGCTCCTGGTGCCCGATACTCAGTGACACCGCCCGCCATCCGAAGGGAGCCATCCTCCCATGACGTGGGCCGAGTTCAGACGCCGAGTGCTCCAGACCTTCGGCCCGGGGCTGGAGCGCACCAACTACGGGAGCGTCCACACCTTCTGCGCCCAGATAAGGGAGGAGCTGTCTCCCACGCCCAAGCTGGGTGAGGCCTTTCTCATCGTGGATGAGCCCGCCTCGGGCTACGATGAGGTCATGCGTGGGTTCTTCGAGTCCGTACTCAACCAGGACTCCGACGAGGCGGCCATCAGCCTTTGGCTCCATGCCTTCGAAACCTGGTACGCTGAGGCCGAGCGTAGTGGTGACGAGGAGCGTTTCAGGGGGCTCATGGGCGACGACTAGCTGGCCCCCGGCGAGGCGGGAAACCCAGTGGCCATGGGGCGGAGGCCAGGCCTCGCCTCCTCGGTTGACAGCCGCCAATGCCACCATTAATATGCCGTATCTGACTGCCCCCTGGCGAACCCCTTGAGGGCACATCGACTTGACCGCGCGCCGCAGGCCGATTCAACATGCGTCTGCGGCGTATCTGTGCAGTAGGCACGTGGAGGGAATGCGGCGTGAAAGCCCAGTACCGTAATCTCCTGTGGATCTTGGCCATCGCACTCCTGGCCTTCCAGCTCGGATTCAAACCCCTTGGTGTGGCACGAGACTACACCCTCTCCGAGCTAGGGACCGCAACCTACGTCTTCCCAACCCAGGACATCGTCTCCACCATTCAGGAGGCCCGCGCTGAGGCCAGCGATGAAGAAGCCGAGGCCGAGGAGCCCGACGAGCCGGCGACCGACGAGGCCAGCGACGACACCGCCGACGAGGAGGCCGCCGTCGACGAGGACGAGGCCGACACCGCCGACGCCGACGAAGAGGCGACCAGCGACTCGGGTACCGATGAGCCAGCTACCGACGATGACGAGACTACCGGCGACGAAGAGGCCACCGACGAGACACCGGAGCTAGAGGAGAACGGCGAGGAAGAGCCCGAGCAGATCATCTCCGACGTGGAGCTGGAGGGCGAGATCTGGGACGCTCTCGATGAGGCAGGCGTCTGGGTACTGAACGGCGGCGTCGAGGTTGGCGCCAGCCAGATGGACGTGACCTTCGCCTTCCCCGTGGACACGCCCCAGGAGGAAGCTCTGGAGCAGCGCCGCATGGCCCGCGAGGTCCTCGAGCGCGAGTACGCCGATGTGCTCGGAGCGCCCACGGAGGAGGCTATCTCCGAGGAGGAAGCGGCGATCCGGGAGTCGGTCGTCTTCCAGCTCTGGAAGCTCCAGGTGCGGCAGCCCACGGCCCAGGTGCAGCTCGGCCTGGACCTCCAGGGCGGCACTCGATTGGTCATGGAGGCCGTTCCCATCACCCGGTACGTCTTCGTGGACCAGGCCCAGGTCCTCAATATCGAGGCCCTGGAGCCCGAGGAGTCCGAGGAGCCGGAAGCGGCCGAAACTGAGAACACCGAGGACGCGGACGACGCGGCGGAGACTGAGGCAGAAGAGGAAGAAGCTGCCGACGAGCCCGAGGAGCCATCGGAAGCGGCTCAGGAGGTCACCGCATCGCGCGCACGCTGGGCGGCCATTGCTGAGGACCTGGGCCTGTACCTGATGGACCAGGACGTCTCGGTGCGCACCCTGACGCCGACCACCACCGGGCTGGTACTCGAAGCCAAGACGGTGGACCAGGAAGAGGCCGATGCCCTGCGGGACGACGTGCGGGGCTATCTGGCGCAGCAGGTGCCGGCCGGCGAGATCCGCGTCACCGAGCAGGAGTCTTTCTTCATCAAGTCTGACACCATCGAGCGCGTGCGGGAGATCATGCAGCGCCGGGTCGACGGCTTCGGCCTGACCGAGCCGATCATCCAGACGCAAGGCGATCGGCGGATCATCGTCGAGATCCCCGGAACCACCCCCGAGAACATCGAGGATGTCCTCGACGAGCCCGCCGACCTGAAGCTCATGTGGTTCGATCCCGGCCGGTTCGAGATCGAGTACGAGGAGATTCCGCCCCAGGAGCGCGATCCCCGCCGCCCCGAGAAGTCCGAGCGGGTTGTCATCATCGACGCCACCACTCAGGAGCGGGTGGATGATGAGATCGCCATCAACGACCCCTCCTCGCGGATCGTGGTCAAGGGCTCCCAGATGAGGGACACCTCCTCGGCCACCCCCGGCGCCGCGGGCGACTGGGAGGTCAGCTTCGAGCTGAAGCCCGATGCCGCCGCCGACTTCCGGGAGTTCACCGCGCGGCACATCCAGGATCCCATGCCTATCGTGCTCAATAATGTGATCGAGTCCGCGCCGGTCATCCAGTCGACCATCGGCGCCCACGGCCGGATCACGGGCGGCTTCAGTCTAGAGGAGGCCAACAACCTCAAGACCCTCCTCAACGCCGGCGCTCTGCCCGTGCCCCTGGAGGTCGTGGAGAACCGCGAGGTCTCGCCGACCCTGGGCCAGCACAATGTGGATCGGAGTGTTATCGCGGCCCTGATCGGCTTGCTGGCCGTGTTCATCTATATGCTGGCCGTCTATCGTCTGCCGGGTCTGGTAGCCAACGTGGCCCTGACCATCTACTCGGGGATCGTCCTGGGCGTACTCGTTATGTTCGGCGCCACGCTCACGCTGACGGGTATCGCGGGCCTGATCCTGGGTATAGGCATGGCTGTCGACGCGAACATTCTGATCTTCGAGCGCATGAAGGAAGAGCTCCGCAGCAAGTCCCTGGGCATGGCCGTGCGGGTCGGGTTCGAGCGCGCTTGGACCGCAATCCTCGACTCCAATGTGACCACGCTTCTCGCGGGCTTCACCCTGTGGATGTTCGGCACGGGGGGCATCAAGGGCTTTGCCACCACCCTCATCGTGAGCGTGCTGGCGTCCATGTTCAGCGCCGTGTTCGTGAGCCGGGTGCTGCTGGAGATCGTGGTGGCCAGCCCCTTGGGCAAGTACTCCAGCCTGTATCTCGGTGCCCGCCCCGAGTCGATTATGAAGGAGGAGCCGCGCCGTGGACGCTCGGCCCAGTGAGCAGAAGACACCATTCAACCTAGTTCGGCTGCGGCCGGTCTGGTACACCATCTCGATTGTCGCGATCGTCGCCGGCATCGTGGGCCTGGCGACCCGGGGCCTCAATCTCGGCACGGACTTCACGGGCGGCGCAGAGATCCAGTACCAGACGACTCAGCCGCTACCCGACTCCGACGCCGACCGGGCCAACCTGGTCGACGACATCACCACCCACCTAGGTCTGGGCACCGGCGCCGTGAAAGCCATCGTGGTGTCCGACGATCCCCTGATCCGCGAGCTGCTCGTCCGGTATCCCGTCGAGACGCAGGGCGAGCTAGAGCAGCGGCAGATGGAGATCGAGCAGCAGCTCGAGGCCCAGTTCGGCGATCGTCTCGGCGATGTGGACCCCACCAAGGACGCCACATTCATCGGGCCCGTGATCGGTAGCGAGCTGCGGACCCAGGCGATCCTCTGCCTGGTCATCGGGTTGAGCGCGATCCTCATCTTCATCTGGCAGCGCTACAACATCAAGATGGCCGCCACGGGTATCGCGGCCCTCGCCCACGATGTTCTCATCCTCGTCGGAGCCATGGCCTTGGGTGGCTGGGAGATCAACGCGCCCTTCGTGGCCGCCGTGCTCACCGTGGTCGGTTTCTCCATCAACGACTCGGTCATCATCTTCGACCGTATTCGCGAGAACATGCAAAGCCGCACGGCCCAGAGACAGTCCTTCGGCGATGTGGTCAACGTGGCCCTCTGGGAGACCATGCCCCGGTCGATCAACACCACCATGACTGTGATCGTTGTACTCCTCGCGCTGCTGCTGCTCGGCGGCTCCACCCTCCATGAGTTCACCATCGCCCTGCTCATCGGCATGGCCTGCGGCGCCTACTCCTCCATTTTCACCGCCAGCCAGCTCATCGTTAGCTGGGACCAGTGGGAGAAGAGCCGCCAGACGGGCAGGACGGCCGCGTCCGTCAGCGGCCGGCCCAGCAAGAGCGCCAAGCGCCAGCGCCAGACGGAGCTGGAGCGCGCCCGCACCGCTGCCGAGGAGGTGGCCCAGAGCCAGCCGGCCACCGCTACGGCGGATGGCCCCTCCGCGAGCGAGGCGCCCGGCGGCGGATCCACGAAGGA
>WJIW01000602.1 GCA_014730065.1 Armatimonadia bacterium
GAAGCGTACCGTCGGGGCCGAGCCGCCCGCGAAGCGAGGCAGACCATCGGCGCCATCTTGGACCCCGTTACCGAGGCGCTAGACGCCATCGAGGCGGGTGCTGGCGACGTGTCCGCCCTCCGCGACCGGCTCGATGCCATCGCCTCAGCCAGCCAGGATGTGACCGAAGAGCAGGCCGCCGAGGAGCTGCTCGCCCGGGCACGGGCACTTCAGCGCGATGTGGTCGTCGGCCAGCCCCTGGTGGCGGGTCAGCCCATCGTCTTCGTTGTGCGACCACAGTATCTGCCCGACCATCACAACACGGCGACGCTGTTCCAGACGGGAGAGATCAACACGGCCAGCTTCCGGGGCGGCGGCGGCCTGAAGCTCCTGGATCCGTCCACGGGTGAGATCACCACACTCCTGGAGGCTCCGGCTGGCATCATCCGGGATCCCGACGTGAGCTTCGATGGCTCACGCATCCTGTTCTCCATGCGCCGGAACATCGAGGACGACTACCACATCTACGAGATCGGCGCCGATGGGGAGGGCCTGAGGCAGCTTACCTTCGGCTCGGGGCTCTCCGACGTGGATCCCATCTACCTGCCCGACGGCCGCATCGTTTTCAGCTCCACCCGGGAGCCCAAGTACTGCATGTGCAACCGTCACATCATGGCGAATCTCTTCCGCATGGATGGCGACGGGGCCAACATCCACCAGATCGGCCGGAGCACCCTGTTCGAGGGCCATGGAGCGCTGCTGCCCGATGGCCGCATCCTCTACGACCGCTGGGAGTATGTGGACCGGAACTTCGGCGACGCCCAGGGCCTGTGGGTGTGCAACCCCGATGGCACCAACCACGCCATTTACTGGGGCAACAACACCGCATCGCCCGGCGGGGTCATCGACGCCCGCGCCATCCCCGGAACCGAGCAGGCCATCGCGGTCTTCGGGTCATGCCATGACCGCCCATGGGGGGCCCTGGCCGTGATCGACCGGGCCTTCGGCATGGACGGCGTCGAGCCCGTGATGCGTACCTGGCCCGAGGGCTCGGCGCGCCTGATGCCGGGGGGCAACTGGGACAGCTTCCTGGCGGTCACTCCCAAGTACGAAGATCCCTACCCTCTCAGCGATGAGGTCTTCCTCTGCTCGCGGGCCACGGGCGAGGGCGAGAGGATGGGGCTCTACGTGCTGGACACTTTCGGCAATGAGGTCCTCCTGCATGTGGAGGGCGAAGGCTGCTATGACCCCATGCCATTGGCCCCGCGCAGCGCGCCGCCGGTCATCCCCGACAAGGCCGATCTGCGTGATCAGACCGGCACGCTGTACGTCATGGACGTGCACCTGGGTATGGAGATGAGTGAGGTCGACAAGGGCGAGGCGGCGTACCTGCGGATCGTGGAATCGCCCGAGAAGCGCTTCTGGACCCAGCCCCCGTGGCCCGGCCAGGGCCAGGAGGCACCCGCCATGGCCTGGCACGACTTCAACAACAAGCGGATCATCGGCACCGTACCCGTTCAGCCCGACGGCTCCGTCTATGCCGAGATCCCTGCCGATCGGTTCGTCTACTTCCAGCTCCTGGATGATGACCGGCGCATGATCCAGTCCATGCGAAGCGGCACCATCGTGCGGCCGGGCGAGCGCCTTGGCTGTGTGGGCTGCCACGAGGATCGGCGAGACAGCACCGACAATGAGCGCGTCATGGCTCTGGAGCTACCTGCGGCCCAGCCATCGCCCGACGATGACCCGGTCGACAAGTTCAGCTACGCCCGGCTCGTCCAGCCCGTGTTCGACCGCAACTGTCTCGACTGCCACGACTATGGGGGCGAGGCGGGGGACGTCCTGAACCTGTCGGGGGGCCGGACCCTGGCCTTCAACATGAGCTACCACGAGCTTTGGCGGAAGGGCTTGGTTGGGGCCATCGGCGCCGGCCCCGCCGAGACCCAGCCGGCCTACTCCTGGGGCTCTCATGCCAGCCCTCTTCTCCAGGTCCTCGATGAAGGCCATCACGGCGTCGAGCTGCCCGAGGCGGACATGCGACGTCTCCAGACCTGGATCGATCTCAACGGCCCCTATTACCCCACCTATGCCAGCGCCTATCCCGACA
Source organism: Armatimonadia bacterium (assembly GCA_014730065.1). Classification (GTDB taxonomy): domain Bacteria; phylum Armatimonadota; class Zipacnadia; order UBA1398; family UBA1398; genus UBA1398. The sequence goes on from WJIW01000602.1 coordinate 2,087, forward strand.
ACCTGTTCGGGCGGTCGCCGCTGACCAACCTGCAGCTCGCCCGCCTCGGTGAGCTCTCTGGGGTGAACCTGCTGGATTGGAACGCGGGCACCGCCCACGGGCATCTCGTGGACTTCGGCCAGCCCGAGAAGAGCCTGCTTCTCGATCGCATCGGCGATGCTTCGCCCGAGGCCCGGGCCGAAGCCCTGGCGATCATCCGAGAGGGACGGAAGGCTCTGCTCGCTCGCCCCCGGGCCGATATGGAGGGGTTCGAGCTGGTGGGCATAGAGGCGGACCGACAGGCCAAATACGAGTTGAGAGCCGAGTGGGAGCGCGCCGCCCGGGAGGCCATACTGGAGGGCACCCGCTTCTTCGCCGGGGCGGAGTAGCCCGGCGGCTCCAAGCTGTGCTATTCTGTCGCTGTCGCTGGAGAAGGCGGCGGAGAGATCCAATCCGACGACTCATGGAGGTTTCGCTATCATGCGTAAGCTCGTCTTTGCGTGTCTGTTCGGGCTCGGCCTCGTCCTCACCGGGCTGCTGGTCCATCCGGCCCTAGCCCAGACCAAGGAAGATGTAGGCTACCACGAGCGCGTGGACTACCAGTTCCCGGAGATCGATGGCCAGCACGTACTCGTGGGGGACTTCCACATGCACACCCTCCACTCCGATGGGGTCCTCACCCCCGAAGACCGGGTCCTGGAGTGCTACATGGCCGGCTACGACGTAGTCGCCATCACCGACCATGGGTCCGTCAAGGCGTACGATGAAGGCAAGGCCTTGGCCGACAGCTTGGGGCTCGTTCTGGTCCGGGGCCTGGAGTCGGGCATCGCCGGCCACGAGCACTACGTTGTCATCGGCGTTGACGAGACGTACGTGCCCGAGGACTCCCACAACTGGGCCGCCACCGAGGAGGAGGCGGAGGAGTCGGGCCGGGTCTTCTATCAGGACAAGCTGAAGCAGATCCAAGAGACCGGCGGCCTGTGCTTCTACGCCCATCCCCATCATGGCTGGCGCGAGTGTACCCAATGGGCGTACGACCAAGGCGTACTGGTCGGCGTGGAAGTCCTGAACAGTGCGACCACCGAGGGCTGGGGCAGCGTGATGACCCACGGCCGGCCCCTCTACCCCCACGGCTTCGAGTGGGCGCTGGAGAATGGAATGACCGTCATGTCCATCTCCGACCTCCACGGCATTCATGCGGAGACCCCACCCCGGGGCAAGACCCTCGTGCTGGTCAATGACCCCACCGCTGACGCCGTTGTAGAGGCCATCCGCCAGCAGCGCACGCTGGCGTGGATCCCCGACGGTGGCGAGGTCTGGCCCGAGTCGGGTGAGATGATCTGGGCAGCGCCCGACCTGCTGCGAGCCTACGCCGTCGACGCCGTCGATGTGGGCCACCGTACCTTGGCCCTGGAGGGTCAGGACTGCCTGGCGCTTCGGAACAAGGGTGCCGTGACTCTGGAGGTCGCGGTGTCGGTCGACGGCGCGCCCCAGGCTACGCTGACCTTGGAGCAGGGCACAGACTACTTCGTCATGCACCCCAAGGGAGCTAGCAGCCTGAGCCTCAACTGGACGAACCTGTGGTCCTCGCCCACGGAGACTCTGACGGTCGACTACGATCTCTCGGCCCGGGGCGATGAGTCTGTCTGGGTGGCGGCGGAGTAGCGCCCAAGCACCATCGCGGATCGCGCGGAACGGACGGGCCGCGGCACAGCCCGCGCCCGTCCGTGGCTCTACCGAGCGGCGGCGAGGATCAGTAGCCCGGCGACGGCGAAGGTGCTGATCGACGTCAGTAGTGTGGCTCCCCGCACGACGGGGGCGGGGGTGGGCAGTGCGGACATCATCTTCACGATGAGGCTGCCGACCATGAGCCCGCCGACCACGTTCCACAGGGCCGGGGACGTGGGTACCCCGAACACGGCGAGGGCCGCGCCGCAGCTCAGCAGCTCGGGCAGGGCCAGCGTGGCCCGAGTCGTGTCCTCGTCGTCCTCTGTCTCCAGATCGAGGGGCTCCATGACCGGGCCGTAGGCGCCGCCCATGAACCCACGGCCCGCGCCGGCGACCAGCCCAAGCACCGCGGCGGCGAGGGTGCCACGCCGAGGACGGAAGGACACCCGGCCTTTGAGGGCGGCCAGAAGTCCCAGGGCCAGGAGCACCGCGGCGATGGCTGTGGCGAGGGCCGAGGGGGAGATGCTGACCGCTGCCCACGCCCCGAGGCCGGCGCCCACGACGCCGACTACAGCGAGGATGGCGACCATGGAGATGAGTCGCCGGGAGGGCGCGGGCGAGTTCGGGTCGGCCCATCCGTGGCTGCCGACCTCGATGGCGGCAGGGAGGAGGCCCAGAAGCAGCACAGCGGGGATCACGTCATGGGGCTCCAAGCCCAGAGCCACTAGAATGCCGGTGGCCGTGGTGCCATAGCCCATCCCGAGGACCGACCGGGCCTGCTCGCCCACGAAAGACACCAATAGGCCCAGCGCCACCAGGGCGGCGGGCGTGTACTCGATGGGATGCAGAGCTAGGGGCTCGACGTCCAGCAGCCGGAGGGCGACGGTCAGCAGCAGCGCCCCGGCCGCAGCGGCCCATACGGCGATAACGATCTTGCGCGCACTTGGCGAGGCCACTTCCTGCCCCACGTGAACCACACCCTAGACGGAGCGTGGCACTCTTTTAGCACTCCATTAGGAGTGCGTCAACCCCCCTGCGGCGCCGGCGGCTCACTCCAGCACGGCGTAGAGAACATCGGGCGGCAGGTCGAGGTTCACGCCTTCGCCGTCGCCGGGCAGGATCGCTTGCCCGACGGGATAGCCGTTGGGATCGAGCATAGTCATCTCCGTTAGGCCGGGGTTGTCTACGCGGATGCGGCCCGCGGCCGAGACCACCTGCCACGGGGACTCGCCATAGTCGACGACCTCCAACCCCGACTTCCTGGCATCCTCGGGGCCCCAGGTCGCGGGACGGGTCTCCCAACCCGTGGGGCGCGCGACGGTGCCGATCTGCAGGAGCACTCGGCCCGACTCCGCCAGCGGCGCGCCGTCCAGCGAGACCACCAGAATGGACGCGTACTCGTTGGCGCACTCGATGGTCACGTCCGACAGCTCGAAGGGCCCGGCCCCGGCGAGGAAGCCGCAGACGCCCTGGGCGGCGGGCGCATCGATAGCGCAGATCCCGTCAGCGGTATCCCACACCACCTGCCCGGTGGCCGAGGTTACGGTCGTGCCATCGGGCGACAGGTACGGGTCGAAGTCGACGAACCGGGTATCGGCGGGGTCCCCGCCGAACTCCACCAGCGCCGGCCCCACGAGGAAGGCCCTAGCATCGAGGGTCAGGCTGCCCTCGTCGGTGAGCAGGACCTCATCGCGATTGGGATCGTAGCTGGGGGCCTCGGCGAGCAGAGGCAACTGCCGCTCCCACAACTGGGCCAGGCTCCGCTGCTCCTCGAGCACGGGCTCGGCCTCGGTTAGGTACCCCTGCCGGAACAGCAGCGCGGTGGCGGGGAACTGGCCGAGTATCGCCGGAGTGGCCCCAACCCACTTGCCCACGGAGGGTAGGTAGCCGTTCGCTGACGACGGCTGCCGCCACTGGGTCTCACCGAAGGCGAACCAGTAGGCGATGTCCACGCCCGAGACGGACTGGAGCGCGCCCATGAGGAAGGGCCCCTCGGCCTGGTAGCCCAGGGGCGGCACCCAGAGGGTCTCGGGGATGATGAAGGGATGGCCCGCTACCTGCTTGATGTTCGCGGGAAACTGGGCTGGGTTGCGTAGGACGGACTCGTTCTCGAACCGGTCGCCGTCCACGATGGCCCACCCCTGGTGCTCACCCGCGTGCTCGCCGCCGGTGTAGTACCGGTTGACGCCCATCACGTCGGTCGGCTCGTAGGCGTATCGCTCCAGATCGAGTAGCCTCTGCTCATCGGCGGTGCGCCAGTTCCCGGCGTTGGTGAGCTGTGGGGCTCCGATCTCGTCGCGCAGGAACCGCACGAACTCGGCGTTCCACAGGCGCATGGTCTCGGTGTAGAACTGGGCCTGGTCCGCCCGGCGCTGGGCCAGCCCGCCTGTGGCCGGACCGAACTGGTCGATGGGTCCCGAGGTCAGCTCCCAGATGTTCAGGAGGGCTATGCGGCCCTGGTCGGGTTGGTCTCCCTCTCGGGTGACGTTGTCCCACGCCTGGAGGGTCTGCTCCAGGCTGCCGTACCGCCGGGTCAGCCACTGGGCGTACAAGCTCTCCAGGAGCGCCTTCTCCTGGTCGCCCACCTGGTCCACGGTCCAGAACAGCATGGAGTCCTCATTTTGCATCTGGATGATGGCCAGGGCGGGGTCCTCACGAAGGGCCAAGCCGGTGTAGGGGTTGACGGGCTCGAGAATGGCCCGCAGCCACCCTTTGTACGCCTCCTGGAGCCGCTCATCGAAGAAGAGCAGGCAGGTGAGGTTGTCCTGGGGCGAGTCGAACCCGTACCCCGAGCGGTTGGGCGTGGCGTGGGGGTAGTAGGGCGAGAGGGTCATGTAGATGCCCTCGTCCTTCATCGCGGCCACGTACTGCCAGAGCTGGTCGCGGGCCTGCTCGTCGATGCCGTCGATGGAGGCCCCATCGTCCTTGGGGGTGATGTCGCCATGCCAGCGGACCATATTGACGCCGCGCTTTGCGAGGAAGCGTGCCTGCTCCGCCAGAGCCTCGGGCCCCTCGCGCCAGGCATAGGAGTTGACGGCCCAGAAGCGTATCGGCTCGCCATCGCCGCGGACGAAACTGTTCCCGTCGGCCGACAGACCGATCAAGCCATGCTCGCCTGCGATGTCCTCGTTGAGCCATCGCAGGTCGAGGAGGGCGCCGTCATCCAGGGGGTCGGCTCCCGGCGTGAAGGCCCATGTCGCGGTGGGAGCGGCCGCTTCCTGGGCGGCGGCGGGGGTGGCGTCCTTACAGCGGAGCAGACCCATGGCTCCGAGAACAGCGAGTGCGCAAACGATTGCTATAGCGGCTCTTCGCATCGGAAACCTCCCAGTCTGGGGCAGCGACGGTGGAACGTCCTCATTCTACGTTCGCCACGCGGGGGCGCCGGGCCTTGCGTATGGCGCCAGCCAGCACCGACCACCCCACCGGTCTACTCCTCTCCGCTGCCGCTACGAGTGCCACACGCCCAAGCCATCGCGCTCAAGCGGACTGAGCTGGGCAGCCCGTTCCCTGTCCGCCCGAGCCTCGCCGGCATGCCCCAGGCCCTCGTGGGCCTCGGCCCGGACTCGATAGTACTCAGCACTCTCGCCGCCCAGATCGATGGCGGCCTCGACATCCTCCAGCGCGCCGGCGTACGCCCCGTTCTCCAGACGCGCGGTAGCCCGCCAGAAGTGCAGATCCGCCACGCGCTCCGGGTAAGGGCGGTAGCCCCGGTGTATCTCGATGGCCCGGGTGAAGGCCCTCTCCGCCTCGACCCATCGGCCCTGCTCTCGCTGGACGAGGCCCAGGGCCACGTGCGGACGGACTGCCTCGGACGTCGTCTCGATCACCCCTTCGAGCAGAGCGATGGCCTCGTCGTGCCGGCCGGCATCGGAGAGGCGGAATGCCTGGTCGGTCACCACCTCGGGATCCCATGGGCGACCTTCGACGGCACGCTGCCCGGCATCGATGGCGGCGTCGGTGTCATCCAGATGCTCTTCCAGGAATGTGGCGCGCCACGCTAGATCCAGGGGAGCATCGCTCATGACGTCGATGGCCGCCAGGGCGGTCTGGCGGGCGGCTCGCTCCAGGCCCCCGTCGCGGTAGCTCCATGCCAGGGCATAGCGTAGCTCCATGTGATGCGGGTGGGCTTCAACCCCGCGCCGGAGGATCTCGTGCCGGCGCTCGGAGTCGATCGATCCGTGGCCTTCGGCGGCCGATAGGTACACCTCGGGATGGTGGCCCGCGAGATCGATGGCCCGATCTTCATCGCGGCGGGCCCCCTCCGCATCGTTCATGCGTCGCCGCGTCATAGACCGGGCAAGCAGCGCCTTCGCGTTGAGCGGATCGGCCTGCACGGCACGGTCATAGAAGGCCAGAGCCGAGGGGTAGTCCTCGTCGGCATGGTGAGCATAGGCGCGGCTCCTCAGGATCACGCTGGAGTCCGGCCACTGCTGCATGGCTCTGTTCGCCTCCTCGATGGC
>WJIW01000064.1 GCA_014730065.1 Armatimonadia bacterium
GATGAGGGTGGTGAGGTGGCCATAGAGGCAAAGGAGGCACAGACGATCCTGCTGACTTCGGAGTCCCTTGCCGATGAGGCAGACGAGATCAGTTTCCGCACAGACGCTGAACTCGTGCATCAGAGCGGCAGGTCCTACTGGCGCTTCCGTCTTGCGCGGCCCGGTCGGCAGGGCGAGTTTGTGTACGACGTCGAGGCCGACAGCGGGGCTGTGCAGTGCGTCTTGGCGCCCGCGGGGGCGACGCCCCCTGGCTCAAGTGCTAAGGCGGACCCCGTGAGTGCTCAACCGGACGGGGCAGCCTCAAGCTGGCGCGAGGTCACTGTGCTCGGGGCGGCTATCTCTCTGATCGTCATCGGACTGGTCGTTGCCGCATCTCTTCGCCGCCGCTTGAACTGACAGGCATCCCCTCGGGGCCGGGCACCCGCCCGGCCCCAAGCACTGCCCGAACCACCTGAACGGGGGTACAAGATGGTGATGATACAGCTTCTTACACTGGTCACTACCTGCGTCCTCATCGGTCCCCTCTCCATGGAGGAGGCCCCCGCGATGGCCGACATCAGCATCGAGGATGGCCGCGAGATTCTGCTGGATCTGCTCCCGGCGGCGCAGATCGAAGGCGGCAGCGCCGAGGACCTGGGTCCGATGAAGGTAGCCCGGTACGACGCCGGCCTACCCGATGGCTCCGAAGTCACCTACATCGTGAATCTCACCGAAGGCCGGTTTCAGGGTTTCGTGCTTAGGGAGCCTCCTGCCGATGCTGACAGCGATCCGATGACCGACGGCGAGGCACTGGACCTGGCCAGATCAACCGCCGAGCGTCTTCTCGGCACCGAGGCCAGCGAGCTGACATGGGAGCAGCAGGAGACGGCGCTGACGGAGGACCGTGTCGAGTTCAAAGCCACCGGTGAGCCTGTGCGGGGCGAGGGCAGCGTAGTGCTGCCGGCCACGTGCCGCGTATCGGTGGACCTGGCCGCGGGAGTAGTGGCCGAGTACCACCAACGCCCATCGGCAGCCGTAAAGGGAGAGGTCATGAGCGAGGCCTCCGCTGTCAGTGTTGCTCTCGCTGAATACGGGCAGACGGATGGGGCGGTGGTGGAGAAGGCCGAGCTATACCACCACAATGGCCAGGCTCTCTGGTCGGTGCTGGTCTCTTCGGCCCAGAAGGCACCGTGTTACTACAGTATCAACGCGCTGACTGGCGCTGTTGTTACGGCCAGCCCCGGGGCTGGAGTGCCCTCGCCAGGAGGGAGTAAGCGCGCAGCCCACGGCCGAGAGGCACAGGGTCCGCTAGTCTGGTGGGTGGCTGGCTCAGCCGCCGTGTTGCTGATCGCCGGCGCTGTCTTGGTACTACTCCGACGTCGGTCGAACTAGCTCGCCATGCCTCGGGGCCGGGCCCCCCCGGCCCCGTCACTCCCCGCAGGCCGCGTCCACCCTCGGGCAGAACCCATGTTTCGGAGGTGGGCGCGTCATGCCACGTGTCATTGCCGTTCTGTCCGCATTCGCCATCCTGCTCGTAGCCGGCGCCAACGCCCAAGACGACATCGGGTGTGAGAGCAACCCCACGGGTGATCCCATCGGCGGGGGTGAGGGATACTCCCAGATCCACGCCGATGGCGACTACGTCGTCCGCGCCGCCGACGAGCTACTGGCGGCGCTTGCCGTGGCCACAGAGGGTGACGTGATCTACGTGCCCGGCGACGTGGAGATCGACATGACGGGCCACGACCATATCGGCATCGCTGGCGGCGTCACCCTGGCCAGCGACCGGGGCCGGGACGGCGCTCCCGGAGCCAGGATCTACACCACCCAGCGGGCCACCAACCCCCTCTTCCAGACCGCCGGCGACTTCGTCCGGATCACCGGCCTCCGGCTGGAGGGTCCCTTCGGCGGGCGGGAGCGGATCGCCGAGCGGGGCTCGGGCGTGATGACGACCCATCATCATCTGGAGGTGGACAACTGTGAGGTGTTCGCATGGAACTGGGCGGGCATCGCGGGGCAGCGAGGCGCCACCCACGTCTACGTCCACCACAACTTCATCCACCACTGCCAGTACGCCGGCCTCGGGTACGGCGTAGTGCTCGATCAGGCCGATGCCCGGATCATCGCCAATAGGTTCGACTGGAACCGGCATCACATCGCCGCCACGGGCCGGCCAGGCTGTGCCTACGAGGCGGCCTACAACCTGGTGCTCACCAACGCCAACGGCCACTACTTCGACATGCACGGCGGCCGCGACCGGGGCGACGGCACCAACATCGCCGGCGACTGGATGCACGTCCACCACAACACTTTCCTCGGTGATGGACACTGGGGCGTGATCATCCGAGGCGTGCCCGCCCAAGGTGCGAGGATCCACCACAACCGGTTCGCCACGCCCGAGGATCGGTCCATCGGCACTGGCGGCAATGCCGAGGCCCACGACAACGTGTTTGGGGAGGTGGAGTAGATGACTCCCGCCGCACTCGTCCTCGCCGCGAGCCTGCTGCTTCAGCCCATGGCCGACAGCCTGGGCGATCCGCTGCCCGAGGGCGCGATCCAGCGACTGGGCACCCTTCGTCTCCGGTACGCGGGCGGAGTGGTTGATCACTGGTACCTCGATGGCGACACGGCCCTCGTGGTGCTGCCCGATGCCACCGAGGTATGGGACATGGCCCTGGGCGAGATGGTCGACCGGGTGGAGCTGCCCTTCACGGTTCGCGCGGCCGACCTCTCGCCCGATCAGAGCCGCCTCCTGCTGGCCTCGCGCATGGATCTCATCGATTGGGACCGGGCCGATCGGGAGGTCATGGCTCGATGGGATACGGCCCAGGCGGGCATCGTGACCGCCGCCTACTCACCCGATGGCATGCGCGCCCTTTCCGTCGGCGGCAACCCGCCGACCCTCAAGCAATGGGATCTGATCACGGGGGAGGAGCTTCTCTCGGCCGACAGCGACATCGCCCAGTACACCGACGCCGTATACGGTGCCGACGGGCTCACGGCATGGATCGGCGGCGGGCATGAGTGGGTCATCGAGGAGTGGGACCTGGAGGCGGGTGAGAGGCGCCGCGCCATCCATCGCGACTACATCACCTACAACCTAACCCTCCGGCCCGACGGCGAGCGTCTCCTGGTGGGCAGCCGCCACCATGCCTCGGAGTGGGACACCTCAAGCGCGAAGCGGCTCCAGGCGTACTCGGGACACCACGGTCACGCCGTGCCCTCGGTGGCGTACTGTGGGGACTACTCCGAGCTGCTCACGGGCTCGCGCGATGGCTCCATCCGCCGCTGGAATGCCGACTCGGGCGAGCTGCTGTTCCGCTGGTTTCCCCTCCAATCTCACGTCACCCGGATGCGCGTCTCCCCCGGCGGCCTGTGGGTCATGGCGTACGGTGGGGGCAAGCTCGTCGAGACGTCTCCTGAGGATGGCCAGGCTCGAATCCAGTGGCCGCGGCACGAGGGCGAGGTCACCGATGTGGCGGTTCTGCCCGGAGGCCGGGTCGCCAGCGCTTCCACCGATGGCTCGATCCGTATCTGGGATCCCGTCAGCGGCGGGTGTCTCGATGTGCGATGGCCGGTGACCGACCCCCCCATGGAGATCCATGGCATCGCGGTCTCGGCCGATGGGCGCCGCCTGGCGGCCGCCTGCAAAGACGCTCGGGTTCGGGAGCTTGATCTGATGACCGGGACCCTCCGGCGTACCCTGGCGGGGCATCGGGGGTTCGTGCGGGACGTGACGTACGTGGGCCGGTCGGGCCGCCTCGTCTCGGCCGCAGATGATGGCTCCGTAGTGCTGTGGGGCCGGGATGGCGACGAGCCGCTCGCTCGCCTGGAGGGGCACTTGGGCGGCGTACTGAGCCTGGCTTGCTCCAGCGATGGCAGGCGTGCTCTCAGCGGCGGGCGGGATGGCACGGTCCGGCTGTGGGATCTGGCGGCGGGGATGGCGCTGGATGTGTACCGAGGTCACCGAGGATGGGTCGAGGCCGTCGGCTTCGACGGCGAAGGCGGCATCTTGGCCGCGGGCCGGGACGGACGGCTGCTGCATTGGGACTCGGCGGCCCCCGAGCAGCCCCGGGCGGAGTATGCCCTCGGCGGCTGGGCGCGCGCGCTTGCCATCGACGAGGGACGGAGCGTGGCCTACGCCGTGGATGAGTCCCGGGACCTGATGGGCATCGACCTGCACACCGGTGAGACCACCGTCAGCCGCTCGGGCCATAGCATGGCGATGACGGCGCTGGCTCTGGACACCCAGCGGGGCCGGGCGATCACGGGCTCGGCGGATACGTCGCTGCTCGTATGGGACCTGGAGAGGTAGCCTGCTTTGGACGAGTCAGCAATCTACACCGCGGTGGACATCGAGACGACGGGCTTGCGGGTATACGAGGCCGACGTCATCGAGATCGCCGCGGTGCGGTTCGAGGCTGGCCAGCCCACGGGCGAGAGCTTCGTGGGGCTGGCGCGGCCGCGGGTGCCCATCCCCGCCGACGCCACCGCGGTCCACGGGATGACCGATGACGACCTGCGGGACGCGCCCGAGATCGGCGAGACCATGGCGGGCCTGGCGGAGTTCCTCCGGGGCGAGCTGGTGGTCTGTCACAACGCGGGCTTCGATGTGCCCTTCCTCGCTAGGGAGCTGCGGGCCCACGGGCTGGAGACGCGGTCCGAGGTGACCGACACCATCGCCGTCGCCAAGCAGCGGGTCTCGCTCTGGAGCTACAGCTTGAGCCCTCTGTGTGATCATCTGGGCTTCTCCATCAGCGACCGGCACCGGGCCGAAGGCGATGCCCTCGCCACGGGAGAGGCCCTTTGGAAGCTGATGCGGATGGGATCCGATGGCGCCGTGGCGACCCTCGCCGAGCTGCCCAGAAGCCGGCCCCTGGAGCCGGTGAGGTTCGACGACCTGCCGGACCTGCCCGCGGCTGCGATGATCGACGAGTGCCCGCCGGGTACCGAGGTGGAGCTGACGTACTCCACCGGGCGGGGCGCGCCTCGGCCGCGGCGGGTGACAGTGGAGTTCTACTCCCGCACCCGCGACCGGGCGTACCTGACGGCCCGGAGCCACTCACACCAGGGCCAGCGCCGGGCGTACCGCCTGGACCGGGTGGTGGGGTGGGGTTAGAATCGGGCGCGTGGCACAGAGGCCAAGGTTGCAGCAGGAGGCGTACCGTGAGGGTCGATGATAGAGCACTTAAGAACTACATAGGAGTGGGGCGCGAGGGACGAAGCCTCGAGTACAAGCGAAGCTTCGAGTGGGGCGTTGACACTGATCCCACGTTGAATGTGGTTCGATCCGCAATGGCGATGGCCAACCAGCGTGGCGGCGGCGTGATAC
>WJIW01000603.1 GCA_014730065.1 Armatimonadia bacterium
GCCATAGAGGCAGCCCCGCCGGGTCCAGCTCCGCAGGCTCGGGCCCGCCCCTGTCGTCGAAGTACGTCTCCATGAGCCCCTGAGCTTCGAGGGCGGTGGCAGCCACAAGTGCGGCGTCCCCCCTTTCCGGCCTCTCGCCCGGGCCCAGCCGGCCCGCCCGGCCCGCCATGGCCTCGAACTCGCTGCGGCTCACCCGGTCGGCAACCCATCCACGCTCCCCCGGCGTCCAGCGCCGGGGATCGACGAGCACCACGTCCACAGGCAGGTTCACCCCCGAAGCCAGCGTTGTGGTCGCCACCAGGCACCGCAGCTCCCCCGCGCGCGCAGCCTCCTCGACAACGGCCCGCAACTCGCCGGGAAGATCGCCGTGATGCACGCCGATGCCACGGGCGAGCAGCGGGGCCAGTCGGGCCGCCGCCGTGGTCTCAGGGAGCTGGGCGAGCCGACGCAGTACCGGGGGGTCGCCCGCCTCCAGCTCCTCGGCCAGGTCGCGAGCCAGGGCGTGACACTCGTGCTTGGAGGGCAGGAAGCACATGACACGCCGGCCCCGATCCAGCAGCTCCGCGGCTGCGGCCCGCATCTGGCCGCGGCGCACATCGTCGGGCTCATCCCACTCATCGGCCGGCGAGTCATGGAGCCAGGTCTCGCGCTCCCACGGACGGTCGGGCGCCGCACGGTAATGGAAGACCCCGCCTTGTAGCACCCCCACCCGGAGCGGCACGGGCCGGACATCATCGGTTACCTTCGCGACCCCAAGCTGCCCAGCCAGCCCCGGCGCGCCGCCCAGATCGGCCGTCAGGCCCAGGAGCTGGGGCGTGCCGCCGTACCCCCGGACCTCGCTTAGGCAGTGGAGCACCCACTGAGCATGCCATCCGCGCACCGGGTCGCTCAGTGTCTGAAGCTCGTCCAGCACCACCAGCGCGACCCCGTCCAGGTAGTCCGGCACCGAGACGAGAAGCGACGCCAACTTCTCGTATACCACCACGGCCACGTCGTAGTCTCGGCGGCGAAGCGCCCACTCGTGCTCCCGCCGCTCCCGCGTGCCGGCGACGACTCGCAGTCCGATCCCCTCGTACGCGTCCTCGAGGTCAGCCACCTTGTCTTCGACCAACGCCCGAGTCGGCAGGACGATGATGGCCCGCCCTCCCCCCACCACGGCCTTGAGCACCGCTAACTCAGCCACCAGGGTCTTGCCGGCCGAAGTGGGCGCCGCAACAAGCCCGTCACCCCCGCCCAAGATGTCCAGCTCTCGCACCGCTCGCTCCTGGACGGGCAGCAGCTCCTCGCCGTACCGCTCCATCAAGGCGGCCAGCACCACCGGCGGCATCCCGAAGGCCTCGAGGCTCTCAATACGCATTGGTCCACCTCCCGCACCGGAAGCCTATAAAACATGTGTTTGCGTGTCAAGGAGTCTCCGCCACTTTCTTCGCCAGCCGCATGCCGGACGCGAATGGTGCGGGCCATGATCGGAGCTCGGGGTGGGTGTCAGCGGGCTAATTCCGGCGGTACTCCGCGGGCTCGATGCCGACTTCACGGACAAGACGGTCCAGGAGGCTCGCCAGGGCCTCATCGTGGGCCCGGAGCTCATCGGGGCGGGCGCCATCGCGGAGCATGGTGACGATGGAGGCGTCCTCCTCCACTCCGGCCCCCTGGGCCTCCACGAGTGCCCCGGTCGCCTCGGCACGGACCTCTAGCAAGCGATGGCTTGGCGACCCCGGTCCCGTCCGCACCGACGCTCCCGCAGAAAGGCGTCCCAGTACCTCAATGGCCTGGAGATAGCGCCTAGCCGAGGCAGTGATGTCGTCCCTCGCGCGAAGCACCCGCGCCAGCTCCAGGTGGGCGGTAGCCGCGCCCTCCAGGTAGTCGATAGCTTCGGAGTGCTCGGCCGCCGCTCGGAGCAGGTCCACACCACTCGCGTCGCCCTGGGCGGCCCGCACGCGCCCCAGGCCGAGTTTGGCCATGGCCAGCGGTTGGCGCGACCGGATCTCGTCGGCGACGTGTGTGGCCTCCTCGAAGGCCAGGTCGGCCTCCGATGGATGCCCTTGGAGGCGCAGGACCTCACCCAGGCTGACCATGGCCTCGGCGCGCACCCGCTTGCCAGTGGCCTGGCGTGAAGCCTCGTCGGCGATCCGCGCGTGCTGGAGCGCGTCGTCGGTCCGTCCCGCAGCGGCCAGAGCCAAGGCGTGACCTGCGTGACACCGGGTCATGTAGTCCATGTTCCCCAGCGGCTTGGCCGCCTCCAGCGCCCGCTGGCTCAGCTCGACGGCTCGCTCGGCGTCTCCCAGTTGCGCCAGCACCGTGCACTCGGCGAGCAGTGCGTCGAACAGGGCATCCTGGGACTGGGTCTCTTCGGCGATGACCACAGCCTCTCGGGCCGAGGCCAAGGCGTAATCGTACTGGCCCAGGGTGATTCGGCTCCACGCGATGTCCTTCAGGAGCTGGCCCTCCATGAAGCGGTTATCGGTCTCCCGGAAGACCTCCAGCACGTCCTCGGCGATCTCCAGGGCCTGATGGCACCGGCCCAGATAGTAGTGTATTAGGGCGTTGTTGGCCCGGGCGTAGGCCAGGCCGATGGGATCGACGGAGACGCCTTCCTCGTCGTCGGCGGCCATGTCCTCTACCTCGCGGAAGTACTCCAAGGCCTCGTCGTACTGATCCAGGTGCTGGAGACATGACCCGATGTTGATGAGCACAGCGACTTGTGTCCGCACATTAGGCCGGCTGCGGTTTGCCGATGCCCGCTCCGCCTCGAGAATCTGCCGGTACGTGGCCAGGGCCGCCGGGTAATCGCCGTACTGATGCATGACCAGTGCCGCCGCCAGGTTGGTCCGGTGGATGCGGTCTCGGTGGGCGGTAACGGCCTGGATCTTCAGTGCGAGCCGGAAGTAGCGATCGGCCTTCGCGTAGTCCCCGAGCATGGTGTGGGCGTAGGCCATCTCGTGGAGGGCTTGGGATTCCACGTCGGGCGCCGATGCCGACATGGCCAGCTCCAAGGCCCGGTGGCAATCCTCGATGGCCATCGACGCCTCGCCCGTGCGGGTACGCACCGAGCCCCGCTCCACGTAGAAGGCCGCGGTGACGGCTTTGTAGTCGGGGTCGGAGGCCAGCTCTTCCAGCAGGGACAGGCCATGGGTGATGCGGTCGTGAAGCTCGCGGTTGAGGCCCAGTTTGAGGTCGGCCTCGATGGCCATACCCAGGTAAGGAATGGCCATGCGGCTGAGGCCGGCGCGCTCGAAGTGGAAGCCGATCACGTGGGCCTGGTGAGCGAGTCGATCGGCGTACAGATCCTCCATGGCCTGGGCGACCCGGCGATGGAGCTGGCTGCGTCGGCGGCGGGGGATCGAGTTGTAGGCTACCTCCTGGGCGAGGTGGTGCTCGAAGTCGTACTCCTCCTCCTGGCCCGAGCGTTTGCGCAGGAACCGAAGCCGCACCAAAGCCTCGACGGCCTCCTTGGGGTCGGCCCCAGCCTCTCCCACGGCAGCCAGCACGGGCAGGCGCAGGGGCGGCCCAACCACGGCCGCCAACTGGAGAACGCCGCGCCACTGGGGGCTCTCGTGGCCCAGGCGATCGAGGCGGGCCATGAGCAGCTCGTAGACCGTCGCCGGCACCGCACTCAAGTCGATCTCCTCGCTTGGCCCGTCGAGCTGCCCCGATGTGATGAGGTTGCGGACGATCTCCTCCAGGAAGAAGGGATTGCCCGCGGCCCGCTCCACGATCTCGTCCTGAACGCTCTGCTTGAGGCGGCGGCCCTCCAGCCGATCGGAGAGAAGCTCCAGGGACTCGGTGGGGCTCAGGCGACTGAGCTCGATGGAGGTCAGGCTGGGTGCCGACTCCCAGAAGGGCGCGTAGTCCAGGCGGTGGACGTATGCCACGAGCATCCGGCTATCGACCATGCGCTCGGTCAGCTCGACCAGGATCTCCTCGGACGCCGAATCCAGCCACTGGACGTCATCGATGACTACGAAGGTAGGCCGGTCCTGGCTCAGGGCCACCAGAAGCTCGACCACGGCCTCTTTGACCGTGGCTCGTAGCTCCCCGGCGTCCATGGCGTCCATGTCCGCGCCTGGGAAGCTCACGCCCAGCACCCACCCCAGGGCAGCGGGCCGGGTCTCGTCGGCCAGGTCCAGCTCTCTGAGGGCGGCGATGAGCTTGTTCCGCTGGGTCACGTCGGACTCCAAGTCGGCGATGCCACACGCCGATCGGATGAGATCTCTGATGGGCAGGTACGGCACGTTATAGCCGAAGCTCAGGCAGTAGCCCTCGACGACCCGAGCGCCCTCGTCGCCGCAGCGCTTGGCGCACTCGTGGATCAGCCGGGATTTGCCCACCCCGGCCTCTCCGGTGATGGCCAGGATCTGCCCCTCGCCACTCTGGGCGCGCTGCCACGCCTGCTCGATCTCCCGCTGCTGGGTCCGGCGGCCGACCATCCGGGACAGACCGTACCGAGCGGCCCGATCCAGCCGGCCCTCGCGACGGCGGAACCCCTTGACCACATAGGCCTGCACGGGCTCAGCGACGTTCTTCAGATCCAGACCGCCCATGCTCTCGAACTCGAAGGAGTCTCCGGCGCGATCCCGCACCTCCTGGGACACCAGAATGCCGCCGACCGGGGCCGCGGACTCCAGGCGCTGGGCGATGTTCACCGCCGTGCCCATCACATCGAAGCGACGGGTGCCGTCGGCCATGATCCCACCGGCCATGACCTCGCCGGTGTTGATGCCGATACGAACCTTCAGGGGCGGATCGTCGGACTCGAGACCCGAGGGCCGGAACTCGGCCATGCGGTCCTGAATCTCCAGGGCGGCCCGGATGGCGCGCTCGGGGGCGTCCTCCAGAGCCAGGGGCGCGCCGAAGGTGATGAGGCACGCATCGCCGGCGGTCTTGACGAAGAACCCCTCGTACTTGGTGAAGGCGATGTCCACGAACAGATCCCAGACCTGCTCCATGATCCGGGTGACGTCCTCATGGTCCATCTGGCCCGACATCCGGGTGTACCCCGAGACGTCGGCGTAGAATACCGTCGCTTCCCGCCGCTCGCCCTCCGACGCCGCGAGCCACTCGGCTTTCTGACGCTGCATGGCCTCGGCGGGGATCCGGGTCAGGATGTCCAGGGCATCGGCTGGCTCCGGCGCGGCGGGTGGCTCGGGCACCGGCGCTTGAGGGGCGGGCTCGATAGGCGGCGCGGGGGCCGGGGGCTGCTGCGGCCACTGCGGCACCGCTCCCGGCGCGGCGGGGGCGAAGGCCGCCGACTGTGGCGCCGGGCCGGCTTGGGCGGCGCCCGCCGCGGGAGCCTGGCCCGCCACCGCGCCCTGCACCAGACCCGTGCCGCAGTTGCCACAGAACCGGTCGCTCGGCCAGCATGCGGCCTGGCACCGGGGGCAGGCAGCAACGACCGGCACCCCACACTGGGTGCAGAATCGGTTGCCCAATCTGGCGGCGGCGCCGCAGCTCGAGCAGTACACGGGCACGCCTCCGTTACCCAGCCAGCACCCGCAGCTCCCGCTGACTGGCCCACGCGATGCTGGCAAACACACAGGAAACTTGTCAAGCGACCTGCCCGGTTCACGCCGGGACGGGCCGCGTCTCCATTATGCCTCGTCTGGGGTCCGGAATGAGATGAACGCCCCGGGGGTTGGCTACGCCCGCCGGGCCTCCTCACGCTCGATGATCTCCCAGGCCTTCCGGTGGTAGTACCGGTAGCCCTCCAGCGGGGTGCCGTTAGGGATCCGATGGTCCAGGGCGAGCATGCAGCCACCGGAGGCCACCATGGGCGGGATCTTGTACTCCAGCTCCGCGTCGATCTCGGCCGTCGTCCGCTGAAGCACGAACTTGTCCAGGCCGCCATAGAAAGCCAGCCGGTTCCCGAGCCGCTCGCGGATCGCCACGGTGTCCATCCCCGCCGCGGGCTCCATGGGATGCATGCAGTTGATGCCGGCCTCCACAAAGGCCTCCAGCACGGGGTTCATGTCACCATCGGAGTCTTGGTCGAAGAGCCGGGTGCCTCGGTCCCGTAGCATGTCCCATACCTTGCGGTAGTAGGGCTTGATGAACTCGCGCACCTGAGCCGGGCCGGCCAGGGGACCGCTCTTGCCGGCCATGTCCTCATGCACCGAGAGCTGGTCGATGACCACCCTCGCCGAGACCCGCTCCAGCACCCGATAGGCGGTATCGGACAAGGTACCCAGGATCGCGTGCATCAGCTCGGGGTCGTCGTGGTAGGTCATGCAAGCGGCCGCATCGCCCATGAGCTGGCGTGGGGTGTCGTACCCGCCGGGGATCCCCGCCACCGTCGCCCGGCCCGCTTCCAGGTGGCCCAGTGCCACGGCCTCCCAATCGCCCGCGAGCCGCTCCTCGGTGAACTCGAAGTGAGGCTTGATCCTCAGCCAGTCGTCCATGCTCCTAACGGGGTAGTCGAGGGGTAGTGCCAGAGTCGCCCGACCCTTGGGCAGCTTCATCCGGCGTCCCATGGCGTCCCGGTAGATGGTGTGGGCGTCGGTCTCCTCGAGCACCTCATGCTCACTGCCGCCGCGCCACCCCGTGCTCACGGGGATGCCGCCCATCATCGGGCATCGGTACCGGAAGGCTCGGAAGCTCAGCTCGTCCTCGGTGGCGCCCTGGGCCTCCCACTCCTCCTTGAGCCCGATCAGAGGCCCGAAGATCTCGGTGAAGAGGGCGCGGTCGTTTGCTTGGAAGGTCATGTGATCCAGGTACTCCTCGCGCCGAACCGAGCAGCCCCTCTCGATGGCGAGGTCTTGGTGCCGCGTCCACTTGAGCTGAGCCATGCCTCTTCCCTTCCGCCTCGTGGGCTTCCCAGCGGCCGGCCGGGAATCACATCCCGTCGCGCACATAGGCCAGCGGGAGCCGCACGAAGGTGATCGTCTCGTAGGGGCTCCCCTGACCCTTCTCGTATAGCAGGCCCACCGAGCCATCGGGCAGCACCGTGAGGCACGAGTAGGCCGAGGGGCCGGGGTGCACGAGCTTCGAGAAGGCCCATGTTGCGCCCTCGTCGTCGCTCAGGCGGACGGTCATCTCTACCCGCCCCTCGGTGGAGGCGGGGTTGGAGAACAGCACCCGCCGGTCGCCCGTGTCCGAAGGCTCGTAACGGATCAGCGAAGCCTGGCAGTGGGGCTCGGGAAGCGCCGGGTCCTCCTCGATGGCGGACCACGTGTCCCCGCCGTCATCGCTGGTGGCGATCATCCGCTGATCCGTTGGCAGCGTTCCGCCGTGGGTGCGCATATTGAGCAGCAGGGAGCCGTCGGTGCGCTCGATGACCTGGCATTCGTTGGTGCCATCCTCGGTCCGGCCACCGAGTTGCCACGACCCGCCGCCGTCGTCGGAGTAGATGGCGTGGGAGAAGTACCCGTCGGGGCCCTGGTGGTCGCAGGGGATGACCAGCCGGCCCTCATACGGCGGCACGCGCATCTGGATCCCCATTCCGGGGCCCGTAGCGTACCAGGTCCACTCGGGCCGCTTGGTGTCGGCGGTCAGCTCCCTGGGCGTATCCCAGCTCAGCCCCTCGTCCTGGCTCCGGGTAACCCACACCGTCCGGGTGCCTTCGCTGGTGCCCCGAACGATCTCATGCTCCGAATCCTGGCCCAAGTTGTGGGTCAGCAGCAGCCACAGGGTGCCGGTCTCCCTATCCTCCACGATGCATGGATTGCCGCAGGTGTTGCCGCGATCACTCCACACGACCTGCTGAGGTGACCAGGTGCGTCCCCCGTCGGTGGAGCGCCGGAGGAGCAGGTCGATGTCGCCGCTGTCCGATAGCCCATCGGCCCGCCCCTCGCAGAAGGCGAGAACCGTGCCGTCGGAAGTGGTGTAGAGGGCCGGGATGCGGTAGATGGCGTAGCCCCGCTGGCCGGAGATGAAGAGCGGCTCCTGGCGCGGCTTCAGGGTAGCGGCTTGCTGATCCAGGTCGATGAGCCGGAAACGCACGGCGATGACCGAGGGTGGCGCCCCCGCCTTCAGCGGCGCGTACGTTACCGCCACAAAGCTGCCATCGGGCAGCCGCTCCAGACCCGCGTATCCCGTGTCCGCCGGCTTCCCGTAGCTGGTGAGCAGCCGGGCCCGGTACTCCCCCTCCCGCCCCTCGACCAGATCATCGAACCGGCCCACCCATACCACGAAGTCGCCCCGGGTGGGGCTGTCCTGCGCCATGTCCCGGAAAGTGATGAGCAGCCGGCCATCCTCGGCGTACCGCGGCATGTGGCGGTCGCCTGTGAGGCTCGCCGGTAGCTCCACGGGGGCGGTCCACGTCTCGCCTTCGTCATCACTGAAGCTAATGAGAGAGTTGTACCGGCGCGAGTTCTCCCGGATCAGCATGGCGATCCGCTCGCCATCGGGCGACTTCACCACGGCTGGCTCGCAGGGCCGCCCGGCGGGGTAGCGCAGAACGACCTCCTCCGGCTCCCACGTGAGGCCCCCGTCACGAGAGACGCTCTGGCGGATCGTCCAGTCGTCATCATCCCGGCTGTGGTAGACCGCCAGGAGCCGTCCGCCGGAGATGGGTACGATGGTGTTGGGAGCCACCACACAGTGAAGGCCATTTGGCTGGAGGGGCGTCCAGGTCTCGCCGCCGTCCTCGGAGACGGCCTGGCGCATCACCCGGTCGTCGGTCCGACCGCCCTCCATGATGATGAGCCGCTCCACCCCGTCGGGGCCGATGAGCCGGTGAATGGACGGGCAGTTGTTGGCCGTGCTCCAGTTGTCCGGCACCGGCAGCCGGTCGGACCAGGTCTCGCCGCCGTCATCGCTTCGCTTGAGCACCGCCGCTGGGCCGCCGTGCCCCAGGGGATAAGTCGTGTAGATCGTCCGGACATCGCCCATCAGGACCGTGGTCGGGTGGCCCAGGTACTGGCCCGGCACATGGTCGACGACGACCTGCTTCCGGGAGTCGAAGGCCAGGTCGATCTGGGGTATGGAGAAGCGTGTGGGCTGACTGCGCTCGGGCACGGGCTCGGTCATGTTCCCCTCCGCTCTGAAGTCGGTCACGCGCATGGTGGCTCGCCAGGGCCGCAGTCCGACGGAGCCGATGGCCGCGGAGCCGATCTCGTGCTGGACGATCCGCTCGCCATCGATGTAGATGGCCAGCACCTCGCCGCGGCGGGCGGCGGTCAGGCGGAAGTACTCGTCTTCATCGACCGACGGGAGGTCCTCCAGCATGATCGTCGGGCCGCCGAAGAGCGGCCCTTCGATGAAGGGATGACCCGTCCGGCCCTCCAGCCCGAAGTGGCTGGCGCCGAGAGCCAAGCTCGCCGCGCTGCCCCCGAGACCGGTGACCGACAGCCGGGCGGTGACGGTGAAGTCGCCCTCCCCGACGTCCAAGCCACCCCATAGGTAGTTGTTTGTGCCCGAGCACACCAGGGCGCCGCCCCGCTGCTGCCACGGTGCGCCCTCGGCCCGGACGAGTAGTGGCTCTCCGTCTTGAACGAAGACGGCTGGCCCTGCGAAGGCGGGCACACAGCATAGCGCTAACGCGATGGACAGAATGGCACGCATGGACGCCTCCTCGTCCCGGTGGTTCGCGCGGGCGGCCCCGAGACCCTCGCCCTTGCAGGTAAGCTCTGGTACCGTTCGGAACACTTATCGGGAGTCTAGGGTTACCAGCGAGGTGGAGGATCGCGTGGTCTGAGGCAACCCAGCGCCGGCGGGGACGGGGGGACATTCGTGTCCGGTCGAGCTGAGGCGCAATCGGGCGAGAGGCAGTCCAATCACACCGAGGCGTCACCGCGCGAGCCTGAGCCGAGATCTCGGCGCGTCGACCTCGCCCTGGAGGCTGCCGGGGCGGGGATCGTCAGTCACCACCTGCCCACCGGTGAGCTGCTCGCCGATGAGCGCGCCGCCGGCATCCTGGGCCACCCGCGCGAGGGCCTCCCCACATCGATCGAAGGCTGGTGGGAGCTAACCCATCCCGACGATATCGAGCAATGCCGCGGCAGCCTGGATGCCCACCTACGGGGCGAGACTTCCAGCTACTACTGCGAGACCCGCATGGGCGACGCCCAGGGCCAGTACCGCTGGATCTCGATCCGCGGCAGGATCACCGAGCGCGATGAGGCCGGCCAGCCCACGCGGGTGGACGGCATCGTCATCGACATCGATGAAGAGAAGCGCCGTGCCGCCCTGACCGACACCCACGGCCAGGTAATCCGGGGACTGACGCAAGGGTACTGGCACGTGGACCGCGACGGCCGGACGGTGGCAGCCAACCCGGCTATGACCGAGATGCTCGGCGTGGCTGAGGATGCGCTCCGGGGCGGGCCCTTCTGGGAATACGTAGCACCCGAGCTTCGCGACCAGACCGAGGAGCTTTGGAGCCGGCGCTCCGCCGGGACCGCCGAGCGCCATCCGAGCGTTCTCGTACATGCGAGCGGCGACAGGGTGGAGGTGGAGATGAGCGCCCTCCCTCTCTTCGACGCCGCCGGCGAATTCGATGGAGCCGTCGCCCTGGTCACCGACGTTACCGAGCGCAACGCCGCCGAGCGCGAGCTAAGGGACCGGGAGCGCGCACTCGAGCAGCTCGTCGAGCAGATCCCCTACCCCATGCAGGTGCTCGACACCGACGGCACTGCCGTCATGGTCAATCAGGCCTTCCTGACCACCTTCGGCATCGACTCCGCCGAGCGGGTCATCGGCAAGTACAACGCCCACACCGATCCCCTGATCGACCATGTCGGCCTCAGGGAGGACGTTCTGCGGGCCTTCGCCGGAGAAGTGCCCCCATGCAGGGAGTTCATGCTGGAGCTGAGCGAGCCGGCGCGCAAGTTCGGGGCCAAGCGCGACGGGAGACTCTACATGGAGATCACCCTCTTCCCCGTGCTCGACGAGAGCAGCCAGGTGCGCCAGGTGGTCACCATCTGGCGCGACCTGACCGCCGAGAAGCGCGCCAGGGAGGAGCAGCGACTCGCCGAGAGACAAGCCGAGCGCTCCCAGAGACTGGAGAGCCTGGGAGTCCTCGCCGGCGGCGTGGCCCACGACTTCAATAACATCCTCGCCGCCATCCTGGGCTATGCCGAGATCACCGCCGAGAGACTCTCCGATGACGGGCCCGCCAAAGCCAACCTCGAGGAGATCATGAATGCCGCCGAGCGCGCCGGACAGCTCAGCCGGCAGATCCTGGATTTCACCCGCAAGGGGGATGAGGAGCGCAGGGAGCTGAAGCTCCAGCCCATCCTGAAGGAGACCGTCCGGCTGCTGAGCGCGACTCTGCGAGCGGCCGTGGAGATCCGCGAGCGAATCGATCCCCACGTGGGCCCCGTGCTAGGCGATGCCAGCCGGCTCCATCAGGTGGTCCTCAACCTCTGCACGAATGCCCGCCAGGCGATCGTCGGCCCCCATGGCACTATCGAGGTGGGTCTGGGCGAATGGACCTCCGGCGACGCCCTCGAGCAGGGCCGGCCGCCGCTGCCCCCCGGCCGGTACGCGCACATCTGGGTCTCCGACACAGGCTGCGGCATGTCGGCCCAGGTCCTCGAGTCCATCTTCGAGCCCTTCTACACCACCAAACACGCGAGCCAAGGCTCGGGGATGGGGCTGGCGATGGCTCAAGGCATCGTCCAGATGCACGAGGGCCTGATAACCGTGGAGAGTGCTGTGGGCACCGGGTCCACCTTCCATGTGTACCTACCGATCCACGAGCCGGGCCGGAGCCAGGGCGCGGGACGGCGCGACGGTCGGGTGCCCGAGGGGGACGGCCAGCACATTCTATTGGTCGACGACGATGAGACCATCCTCAGCGCCCTGCAGCCGATCCTCAGCCTCCTTGGCTACCGCGTCACCGCCCGCTCCGACCCCAAGGAGGCTCTCGCCGACTTCTCGGCATACCCCGGCGAGTTCGATCTGGTCCTTACCGACCAGCTCATGCCCGACATGCTGGGCTCCGAGCTGGCCGCGGAGATCCACGAGGCCCGGCCCGAGCTACCCGTCATCCTCCTGACGGGCTACGCGCGGGAGCTGACTGTCGACGAGATCGCCGCAAGCCACCTACGCGCGCTGCTCCAGAAGCCCATCGCCAAGTCGGACCTGGCCAGGGCGGTCGCCGACGCCCTGGGCCGCGCCTAGGGCCGCCATCCCTCGACGGTCTCCCCCGCCGCCAGCTCCACAACCAGGTCGTCGCCATCGGGGACCACGGGCACCGACCACTCGCCCGCCCCACCGAAGCAATCGCGAATCCGTACCCGACCATCGCTGCCAGCGGTAACCCGCACCCAAGTCGTGCGGCCTTCCTCCCTCCGCGCCGATACCCGGTGCCCGCCCTCGGCCCGCAGGTCCGCGAAGGAAGCATCGGCCCAGGAGTCCGGCATCGAAGGGAAGATCCGTACCACCGAGCTGGAGGGATCCGAGGGGTCCGTCGACCAGGATTGCAGAAGCATCTCGTGCACGGCCTGGGCCGCCAGGAAGTTGCCCTCCAGGGTGAAGGGGCGGTACGTGAACCCCGAGTACCCCGAGCGAGTCTGGTCGCCGTTGACATGGAAGCCGTTGCGGAGGACAAAGGCACGCACGAAGATCTCCAGGTTGTCCAAGGCCGCCTCCGGCTCTCCGGCACGGGCCCGCAAGCATGACATCCACGAGAAGCTGTACCCGACCCACGCCTGGGTACCCAGCTCGTCGTAACGGGCGTTCGTGGCCTCGATGATCCGGCGCTGGTCCTCCCCCGCCTCGACGTGTATGAGCCCGAAAGGGTGAATGGCCATACTATGCGACAGGTGACGATGGGACTCCCGCACCGGCTCCCCCTCGGCGAACATCAGGCATCCGGTGCCGGGCTCGATCACGGGGCTACCCAGCCCATCGGCGGCGGCACGCCACGAGGCCGCCTGGTCCGCCTCGCCCATCGCGCGAGCCATGGCGGACAGGGCCAGGAACAGAGCCTTCATGCAGGCGGAATCGTAGTTGCTGTTGGGCTCTAGCCAAGCGTCCAGTGAGTTGTCGTGGACCTCCGGCGACGACGACAGTGGCAACCGGAGCGTGCCCTCGGCGTCCGGCTCCAGCAGATCCAGCAGCGACCTGCCAATCTCCGAGCACCACGGGTACGCCCGGGTGCGAAGGAACACATCGTCGGCGGTGTAGAGCCAGTGCTGGTAGTACATCCAGCCGATCCACGCCGCGTTGGTCGGCGACAAGCTGTACTGGGACCATCCCCCCAGCGGCGTGCCATCGAGAGCCATCACGCCCGGTATCGCGGCCCCGCTCGTACCGTAGAAGTCGCTGGCGAAACGGCGGAACTCGGGCAGAAGCTCCCACATGAACTCCAGGAAGACCCGCCCCTCCTCCCAGTGCCCCGCCGTCAGGTATGCGTGGTACGTCATCTGGGTGTTGAGGTCGTGGTGGTAGTCGCCCTTCCACGGCGGTAGTCCCCCCGCATCGGCCGTCCATACCCCTTGCAGAGGCATCGGTGGGGCTCCCGGCCGCGAGGCCGCGCCGTGGAAGTACTGCACGAGGTAGTAGTGTCTCAGGATGTCATGATCGGGAACCCGAATCCATGACTCCGACCAGAAGGACCGCCACCATTCACGATGGGGCCCGGCCATGGCCTCGTAGCCCTGCGACAGCGCCGCGTGCACGGTCTGCCAGGCCTGGCCCAGAACGTCGCGTCCCCCGCGAGACGCCGCTACCGTGGCTGCCACGAGCGTTCCCTCTGGCGTATCGCGCCATGCCACCATGCCTACGTACATAAGGTCCAACGCACCCTCTTGAGTGTACCACCGGCTGGAGGGGCCACTGCCTAGGTCGGCGGGAGGGTACTCCAGAACATCCACCGAAGCCGGCGGCTCGATTCGCACCTCGCCCAGGGGCGCGCCCGGGATGTACATCAGAGCCACGGGCTGGTCGGCGGAGTAGAAGCAGCGCAAGGCGTGGCCCGACGACATGAGCGCGCTCGCCTCAGCGGTGGCAAGGTGCAGCCGAAAGGTCTCCAGATGCCTCTCGCCCAGGTCGATCTCCACCCGCCCGGCGGGGATCTTCGTCGGGTGAGGCACCGAGCCGTAGGGGGCGTCGAAGAGCCGGTTGATCTCGGCCTGATCGCCTTCGGCCACGAGCCTCTGGAGCGTGCTCCAGGTCCACCCCTCGGTCTGCGTCACCTCGGCCGGGCGCAAGTCCCACAGGTCGCCCCGATCGAGGGAGAGCCGGAGCGTGGATCCCTCGCCCCACAGCAGCCCACCCAGCAGCCCATTGCCCAAGGGGATCGCCTCGTCCCAGGTCGTGATCGGGGCATCGAGGACAAGATCCAGGTCCGCCGGGGGCAGGTAAGCTTCATCGGCGGCGCCCAGCAGTAGCAGAGGGATCAGCGCGGACGGCATGGCGACACTCCTTACGCGAGCGATGCAGGCGGGTACTTCGGGCAGGAGGAACGGTGCAACCTCCCTCAAGCCTCACAGACCGCCTAAGGAGATCCCATGCGCAAAGCAGTCCCCTGGCTCATCGCCCTCAGCGCCGTCGCCCTTCTCATCGCCGGCTGGCAGACCGCCCGCGACACCACCCTCGTCACCGTTCGGACCGCCGACGAGCTGCTCCGCGAGGTCCCCCATGCCGCCGGCCGCACCATTGTCCTGGCCCCCGGCGTCTATACCATCGAAGAAACCCTGGACCTGAGCGGTCAGAACCACGTCAACCTGCGCGGGTCGGGCTGGAACACTACCATCAAGAAGCTCGGGCCCGGCCCCGCGATCCTCCTCGAGGAGAGCCAGTTCACCGTCATCGAGGACCTGCTGATCGGTGGCGGCGAGGGAGCCGACGTGGGCATCCTCTACCGCGGCTATAGCAGCTCCAACATCATCGCCCACTGCCGCATCACGGGGTTCGAGGAGAGTGGCGTCCGCTACGAGGGTACCGCCGAGAAGCCCATGTCCACCAACACCCTCCGGGACTGCCATTTCATCGACAACCGCGGGACCCAGCTCCACTCCCTCTGGAACAACGACTTCTACATCATGGGGAACCAGTTCGGGCGCTGGCGACACGTGCCCAGAGTGGGCTGCCACCTGGAGCACTCGTCGGCGGGGAGCTATACCCTCAACTACCATTGGGACAACGAGATCGGCCTGTGGCTCGGGCCGGGCTCGGACTACAACCGAATCGAGAACAACCGCCTGGAGGAGAGTCGCACCCATGGGCTGCTCATCGGCAACCCCGAGGAGCCCGACCAGTGGAACCGCTACAACACCATCACCGGCAACACCATCCACACCAACTCCAAGGAGAACTGGCGCGGATACGCCGCCGTCCTCGCCTACGATGCCCATGACACCATCTTCAGCTCGAACCAGATCTTCAGTTGGTATCCGCCGGAGACGCAGCATCGCGAGGGGCTAGTGCTGGAGCGGGGCAGCTTCGACTGGATCGTGACAGGGAACATCATGCGCCACCAGAGCGAGCTGGCGATCCGCGCCCTCCCCGACCACGGCCATCTGATCAAAGATAACCTCATCGACACCGAGCCGTGGGAGGCCCCGGAATGACGACGGGCCCGTCGCCGTAGCGACGGACCCGCCCTCCAAAGCCTGGCGCACCCTCCGTGGTCATGCCGTGATGTCGATGTTCCGCCCTAGGTGCGGCACACGCATCGCATGGGATGGGGTGTGGTTCACCTGGGGGAGGGACTCGAGCAGGGCCGCGGCTTGCCCCTTGGCCAGGTCCATGGACTTCTTGAGGGTGGACGTGGTGGCTTCGGCTTGCACGCGCTGCTGGGCCTGGGCCATCGAGAGTGCCGCGATCGACGAGATCATTCCCTCCATGGAACGACCCCCTTTCGGGTTACCCTTTCAGTATAGCATACGAGGATTCCTTGGCCACGGGGGCCTGTGCCCGCCCGCCCCGGCGCCCCGGGGCTGGCTTGACCACCCCCCAGCCATTCAGTACACTCCACCGAGGCGTAGTAGGCCCGAGGGCGCGAGGCGTCGCGGCAGGCCATACCCGTTTCCACGCAGAGGTCCGGTATCCCGTGTCGGAGATAAGCAGGCGGTTCAAAGGCGCCTTGATCGGCCACTTCAGGTCCTGGTCCTTCACCTGGGACCTGGTGTGCTCCTTCGGCGCCGTGTACCTGCTCCAGCGCAACTTGCCCCACTGGACCGGCGACGAGATCCGGGACAACGTGGTGCTCTACGTCTGCATCGCCGCCTTCGCGCTGGCCTGTCTTGTGGCGTACCGGCGTGCCAACAGCCTCCGGACCGAGACCTCATGGACGGACCCAGCCCAGGAAGACAACCATGGGGCCCTCCTGACCGCCGAGGTGCTCTGCTCCATCGCCGTTGTCTTCATGCTGCTGATCCCACCTTTCGCCTTCATCGCCGCCAGAGCGCCGTCGGCCCTGGTGCCTACCGCCATGGCCCTCCCGGTGCTCCTGGTCAACCTGACCATCATCGTGGTCGCGTCCATAGGCGTGTTCTTCCTACTATCCGGCTACACCCTGGGCACCGAAGGCTACTCCGTCTTCGCCTGGGTCATCGTCGTCCTCGGCTTCTCGCGCTCCGAAGTGGCCGAGCGGGTTACCGATGGTCTTTCCGGCGTGCCCTTCCTGCCGGCTCCCAGTATCGGAGCGGCGGCGGGGGCCGTGAGCCGCGTCTTCACGCCCCCCATCGAGGAGCTCATCAAATCAAGCATGGCGGGCACATGGGCTGGCCACGGCCTTCACCTGGCCCAAGGGCTGCTTATCGCCGCCTTCACGCTGTGCCTATCGGCCTACGTCGTCAGCCGGTGGGGGAAGTACGATCGGCGCGAGCGCCGGGAGATCCGGGCCCAGGACCGCCAGGGCTCCTCGGCGGGCGACGCCGACGCGGCCTAAGCGGGGTGCCGCTGTGACCGGCCATAGAACCCGATCCACAACCAGCCTTCTGAGCGGAGCCGCGCTCGTTCTTGTCACCTGCATGGCCTCGGCCTGGGGTCAAGTCACTGTCGGCGATCGCGGGCGCCAGGGCGGGCGCGATCTGGAGCCCGCTCGGGAGACGCTTCGCCCCTTCACCGACTACCGCCGCTCGGCCCTGGTCACCGTGTACGTCTATCCCGGCGATGCCGCCGCCGAAGTCTACCGGAACGACGAGCTGGTCGCCGAGCCCCAGCCCCGGGGCCCGGCCGACAACGCGCTGATGGTCCGCTTCTTCGATATCGACCCCAGGGGCGAGACGGTGGCCTTCCTCATCTACAAGGAGGGCTACCGCGACGCGCGGCTCTTGGTGCGCATCGGGCGCCATACGAACCAGGTCCTGGGTGTGGTGCTGGCTTCGGACTATGAGGCCGACCGCATCCTCTTCGAGACGCCCGGCCTGGGCGGCTCCGCCATCGCCGCCGTCCTGCCCGATGGCAGCGACCGGGCCATCGTGGTGGACACCCCCGACGCCGACTCCCAGCCTGCCGTCGCCCCCGGAGGGTACCGCGTCGCCTTCGCCTCGGGCGCCCCCGGCGCTCGCCGCGTACTCATCTTGGACCGGCGCACGGGCGACATCGAGGCCCTCCTGGACGAGCAGGGCAGCGACTACTCCAGCCCCGGCTGGCTCGATGATCGGCGCGTGGTGGTGCTCCGCCGGTTTGGTGGACACGCCGATATCGAGATCCATGACCTCGACTCGGGCACGCGCCGAGTCATGCCCGGCACGGGGGAGGTCAGAGACCCCGTGCCCGATCCACGTGGGGGGCGGGTCGTGCTGGCCTCCGATGCGTACGGCGCGGGCTGGGACCTGGCCGAGTGGGACCTGGGCTCCGACCAAGTGCACCGGGTCACCTCCCTGCCCGGCGACGAGTGGGCACCCGCCATCAACCCCCTGAACGGCCGGGTCGCCTACGCGTGGGACGCCGGCGAGGAGGCCGGGCCCGCCATCGCCCTGGGCGCCGGCGACCCTCCGGTGGTGTTCCGCGCGCCGGCTCGCGAGGCCGCCTTCGCGCCCGACGGCGAGCTGCTGTTCGTCCTCACCCCCGAAGGCGTCGTCGGGCAACCCCCCGGCGTCACCTGGTGGGCCCATCCCGCGCGGAGCGAGGTGGCCGTGGGCGGGCTCACATGGGGACGCTTCGCCCGCCTCGATCCCGAGCCCGCCCTGGTGGTCCTGGAGACCGATGTGGGCCGCGGGCTGATCCGGGTGGATCCCGCTGACCAGCCCATGGCGGCTCGGCAGTTTCTCGACCTGATCGACACGGGCTTCTACGAGACCACCCGCGTGCATCGGGTCAGCCCCGGCCTGGCGGTGCAGCTCGGCTGTCCCCTGGGCAACGGCACGGGCGGCGCGGGGCCTCCACTCCCCCCCGAGCCCTCGCGACTGGCCCTGGAACGGGGCCGAGTCGCCTTCGAGCCCGAGGGCGCGGGGCTCGCATCCTCGCGACTGTTCATCGCCCTCGACGACCTCCCCCACATGGACCACCCCGG
The DNA here is from genome assembly GCA_014730065.1 of Armatimonadia bacterium. Lineage (GTDB taxonomy): Bacteria > Armatimonadota > Zipacnadia > UBA1398 > UBA1398 > UBA1398. The sequence goes on from WJIW01000603.1 coordinate 18,347, forward strand.
TGCTTTCGGCGAGGTGGTCGAGGGACTGCCCGTGCTGAGCCGCCTGCTCCCCGGTGACCGCATCCGGCGCACCTACCGCGTGCGCTTCGACGAAGCCGACTACTTCGCCGAGCCCTGACGCACAGACCGGCCCTTGCCTCGCCGGGTTTCCAGAAGCCAGCACCTCCGGATCTGCACCTCCTCGGGATCGGCCTCCCGGAGGGTATCCAGCAGAGCCCGGCACAGCTCCGACGGGGCATCCTCCGGCTCCACTCCCAAGGCTCGAGCCACCACGCTCATGGGCTCACCTAGCGAGACCAGCGCGAAGGCGGCGCGGTGGGGAGGGTGGATCGACAGGTCTCGGGCCCGGGCCAGGAGAGTCACCCGGGCCCGCTCCCAGTACTTCTTCACACGGCTACGCGGCATGTTCAGCTCTCGGGCGATGGACTTGATCGTACGTCCCGCCGCCCACAGGGCGATGACACGATGGGCCGATTCGGGCAGGTCGTCCCCGGGCCACCACCGCCCTGCGACGTCATCGAGACTGTCCCTGGCCAGGGCATCGTCGGCTCTCTGGAGCGCCGAGGGCGCCTGGCTGAGGGAGACCGTGCGGCGGCTGCGTGGCAGCCATCGCCTGCTCCGTTGCGCGTACTGTCGGATGGAGGGTGTCTGGCATGACATGGATCGCACCTTCTCTCGGAAACGGTGCGATCAGCGTAGGCGGTCCCCAGGCAGCCCGCCCTGGGGACCGGCGGTGGTTTCCCGTGGACTATCCCGTGGTTTCGGCGGAGCGGCTCAGCGGGTGGAGTTGAGCCCGATCTGCACGTCGGCCTCGGGACAGTCGGTGGTGACGCCCCCGCCTCCGTGGAACCGATTCCCGTAGATCAGCGCGCACTCCGTCTCACCCTCGACGAGGACATCGAGCTGGTCCTCCATCATGAATTGGCAGCCGTTGACGGTGAGCCCGCCCCGCAGGCTCCGGACGGCTGGGATGGACGCATCGACCGCGCCCCAGCCCGAGAAGTGGCACGCGGTGAACATGGTGTGCCCCGTGCCCTCCAGGATGGCCTGCTCCTGTGTCTCGGGTATGGGCCAGAAGCCGCAGGCGGTGAACTTGACCGGCCCACGGTTACTCTCGGCGATGCGTACGGTGGACATGAACTGGGAGTTGGCGAAGCTGATGCCGGAATGGGGCTGCACGGCGTCGACCAGGACCGCTGTGGGACCTATGTCCGCCCCCGACTGAGTGTAGACGCCGTTGCCGGGGCCGTGGCCGAAGTCGGCGAAGTGGAAGCCCACCTTGTACCAGATGGTGAAGCAGTTCAGGAAGTACTCCCAGTCGGTGCGGCCGATAAGGAAGGCCGTGGCGTTCTGCTGGGTCCACTCCATGGCTTCCTCGTCGGCCCGCCAGAAGGGCCAGAAGTGGACGTCCTGGACCCGGCCCACGTCGTAGCACTGGTCGATGAACAGACCCTTGTACAGGGCCTGGGCGTACAGACCTCGTATGTAGTGCCTCCCAGCCGGGAAGGTGCCGAAATCCACCGCTTGGTAAGGGTTGATGAGCAGGCAGTCCAGAATGGTGCAGTTGTCCCCGATGCCCCGCACGCACCACGGGTATGGCACCGGCGGCATGGTCTGCTCGGGATGGAACACCACGATCCCCTTCAGCACACTGTTCTCGTGAAGCGTGATGAAGGGCTCGCCGTCCTCCTCGCCCCGGCCCGCGTAGGCATGGAGCACGCTGCCCCCTTCGGCACTGCGCACGGGGGCCCGGAACACACCCTCCAGCGTCACGTTCCGCGGCACCGACAGGTTGCCGTCGATGCGGTACGTGCCCGGCGGAACGCTGACCACTCCGCTCCCCGCCTCGGCCACATGCTCCATGGCCGCCTGGAAGGCTAGCGTATCGTCGCGCTCGCCATCGCCCTCAGCCCCGAAGTCGGTCACGCTCACGTGCCAGCTCTGCTCGGAAGCCGGGGTGCGGATCACCCCCCCATCGGCGACCGCCGCCGAGGCGATCACCGCCCACGCGGCCACTAGCCACAGGTGTCTCATATAGGTCCGCCTTCCCGTCGCCCTAGCCGATCAGCTCACGCAGGTAGTCCACATCCCGGCTCGCCCGCGCCAGGACGTCGTCCACCCCGTCGGTGCCCGAGTACTGGCCGTGCAGGCTGATGGGTCCGTCGTACCCCGCCGCCTTCAGGGCCCGGATCGTCCCCGGCCAGTCCTGAAGTCCCTCGGAGAGCTGCACCCACTCGTCGTCCCAGTGGGAGTCGCGGCCATTGGCGACGAACCGGTACCGCACGTTCTTCGCGGCGACCATCCGTAGCGACGGCCGCGCGATGTCCACGGCCATGGCGATCAGCTCACCCTCCAAGGCGAGATGGCCGGGGTCGATGTACAGCCCCACCCGGTCGGGGTCGATCCCCTCCAGGGCGAGCATGCCCCCTGTGGCGTGGGACCCGTACCGGTGGCCCGAGTGGTTGTGGAGCAAGAAACAGACCCCCGTCTCGGCGGCGATCTCCGCGAAGCCCGCCAGGTCGCTGCGCACGCGATCCAGGCCCGGCCAGAACCCCTCACCGGGATCCCACCCCCAGTACCCCAGCTTCAGGTAGGGGATCCCCACACCGGCGCACGCGGCGGCCAGGTCGCGCACCGGCTGCTGACTCGGGTCGGTCCAGCTTCCCTCCAGCGTCACCAGGGGTACGCTCAGCCCGGCATTGGCGAACACTTCCATGGCCGGCGCCAGGGTCGTCTCGAAGTCGCCGGAATTGACGCAGTAGCCGCCCCGCACGGTCAGGTCCAGGCCATCCACGCCGATTTCCCTGGCTTTCTCCGCCGTTTCCTCGGCGGACAGCCCTTTCAGGGATTTCGTGAAGAAGATCAGGTCCATTCGCGTCAACCTCCGCTCCTTCAGGGGGTTCTCCCCCATCGAGGCCGGGGCCTACACAGGAAGCCCGGCCACCGGGGAGAACTCCCCACCAAACCTGGAGGAGGCCGCCATGCCCCCGAGCCCCAACTTCCTGATCTTCATCACCGACCACACCAACGCCCAGGCCCTCAGGCCCCAGAGCCAGTGCCGCACCCCCAACCTCGACGCCCTCGCCGAGCGGGGGGCGCGCATCGAAGGCATGTACACGGTCAACGCCATCTGCTCGCCATCGAGGGCCACGCTGATGACGGGCATGCACCCATCGACCCACGGCGTCTGGGACTGCACCCATACCCAGCGGAGGGAATGGGTCGACGTGCGCGGCTACCCCTTCTGGAGCGAGCGGCTGGCGGCGGCGGGATACACGTGCGGGCACTTCGGGAAGTGGCATGTGGAGCAGTCGGGCAAGCTGGACCAATACGGCTTCCTGGAGTACGACCCGGACGGGAGCGCCAAGCTGAAGGCACGGGCGCGCCGGCTGGAGATCACCAAGCCGGGATACCGAGACTACCTTATGGCGGGCGTGGACGACGAGCCGCCGGCGACCCACCAAGCCGTCGACAAGGGGATCGATTTCGTGCGCCGCCACGGCGGTGATGGGCCCTTCGTCTGCGTCGTCTCCACCGCCGAGCCCCACGATCCCTATGTACCGCCGGCGAGCTTCCTCGATACATACGACATCGACTCCATCGAGCTGAGCCCCACGGCCCATGAGGACGTCGCGGCCAAGCCCGAGGTGGTGCGGCGAATGGCCCAGATCTGGGAGGGGCTGACCGATGCCGATTGGCGCCTGGCTCGGGCCTGCTACTTCGCCACCGTGAGCTTCCTGGATGCCGAGGTGGGACGGGCCGTGGATGCGCTGGAGGAGGCCGGAGTCGCCGAGGATACTGTCGTGCTGTTCCTCTCCGACCACGGCGACATGCTCGGGGCCCACGGCCTGGCCACAAAGGGCATCGGCACGCCGTACGAGGAGGTCTACAACATCCCCCTGGTCGCGTGCGGGCCGGGCATCGCGGCCCAGGGCAGCCTGCCCCACCGAACCAGTATGGTGGACCTAGCGCCGACCCTATGCGACCTGGCGGGGGCCCAGCCCCTGGCGGGCGGTCAGGGCCGGTCCCTACGCCCTGTCCTCGATGGCACCGCGGACCCGGCCGAATGGACCTCAGCCTATGCCGAGTTCTACGGCCAGCGGTTCGTCTACACCCAGCGCATCGTCTGGGAGGGCCCCTGGAAGTACGTGTTCTCGCCGGGCGGCGCCGACGAGCTGTACAACCTGGACGAGGACCCCGAGGAGAGACACAACCTGGCAGGAGACGCCGCCAGCCGAGAGCGGCTGGAGGCCATGGCGACGGCCATGTGGCGCAAGGTCAAGGAGATCGGCGACGAGTCGCTGCTCCACTCCCATTACGCCACGCTTCGCACGGCGCCGGTGGGGCCGCTGGTTGCCGACTGACTATGCGGATCGGCGCCTCCGGGTCGCGGATGTCCGTACCTTGTCCCTCTCCCATCGCGCGCCCGCGGGTGCCACGAGAAGGGCACTAGCTGTCGCCTTCAGCCCGCCGCCCCACAGCCCCCTCACTCGCCGGGTACGCGTTCCCCGAAGCCGGTGGCGCGGGACTGGGCCGGACCTCGGTCCATCGGAAAGTGGCATAGTCGTCCGAGGCCGACGTCGCGGGGATCACCCATGTATCGGGCAGTGCCATCGATGGGGTCAGCCCACCGGTCTCATAGTTGGCGGTCCAGCTATCGGTCGAGGTGCCGTCGTGGTCGGTACGGGTGAGGGTGCCGTCCACATCCAGGGTCAGCCGTCGCCGGACGGTGCTGGCGTCCAGGTCGATCTCGTAGGCGTGGATGAAGTCACCCCCATCGGAGTCGTCATCCTTGAAGCCCGAGGCCGCGAGGGAGTAGTGGACTGGCCGCCCCATGCCGTCGGTGGTATCCCACTCGCCCGAGATGTTCCAGCTCATCTCCCAGTCGTCGATATGCAGCAAGCAGAAGCCGCTGGGCGTCGGCATTGTGACGGGCTCCTCGCCAAGCTCGGGCCGGATGACCTGCACCAGGGCGCGGCCGGCGAAGTTCGCTTGGACGTAACCTTCGTAGCGCCCGGCTCGCTCCACGTCCAGGTCCACGCTCCCCGTGAAGCGGGTCAGCCGGAGCGGGATGCTGGGCAGGTTGTTGACCTGCACGATCACATCACCCGTCAGCTCATCGGCGCCGGCGGGGAGCTCGGCCCGGACGTAGTAGGGCAGCCAGTCCAGGATGGTGAGGTCGGTGTCACCGATGTACACCCGTCCCCTGGATGGGCCGAAGTACCCGTTGAGGAAGACCTCGGACCGGCCGTGCTCGTTGTTCGCATGGTAGACGCCTCCGCTCACCACGGGCCGGGCGCCGGTCCTCTCGTCGGCGGACGGATTGCGGTAGGAGACCATCTCGGCTGAGGTGCCGTCATCCCACGTGAAGCGAGTGAAGCCCCGCCCCTCCATGTACTCGTAGACCTCGTCGGCGGTGTAGGCACGGGTCGGCGGCGAGAGGGGCTCCACCAGATTGCCGCCACAGAGCCGGTCCAAGAAGTAGAGACCCCACGCATTGCCCTGGTCCCTGGGTGCGATGCCGCGCCATCCGTAGACGACCTCGGCTCCCAGATCCGTCAGGGTGGCCGCCATGTCGGTGTAGTAGGTCAGCCCGTTACAGGTCATGAGGTAGACGATGGCGTGGGACGGCAGGGCGTCGATGTAGTGCTCGAAGAAGCGCGAGGTGACGGCGAGGGCCTGGACGTTGGAGTCGGATGTGTTGAACACCGCCAGCCGGCCCGCGAAGATGTCATCATCGAAGGCCTCGTCCCACACGTGGCGGATATCCCACGTGTAGTCGGTCTGCATCCCGAAGAGGTGGGTGACCTCGCCGTCGTGGTGGATCCAGTCGCCCCAGCCGCCGTGGCCCGCGTAGTAGATGATCCCGTAGTTCTGCCAGCTCCGGAACCACTCGCGCTCACAACCGGGCACGTTGGTAGGCACCTGGTACCCCGCGGTCTCACAGCACTCCAGGACACGGCCGCAGAGCTGCCGCAAGGTGGCGCGGCCCTCGGGCACGCTGTGGCTGGTCGACGCCGTGGCCCGCGGCGTCTCCTGGGAGGGGAACCACCGGGCGCCCGCGCCACCCCTGCGCTCGTGGGCTCCGGCGCGAGCCACCAAGGCTTCCACGTCCACCTCGTCACCGGGCGGATGGGCCGGGTGCAGGATGTGCATCACCCCGCCCTCGTACACCACCGACGCGTCTCCGGTGAAGCCGTCGATGCTGGCACGACGCACATCGGGCCGGGCCTGGGCGTACACCAGGAACTCGGCAGCGCCGTCCGGCCAGCCCGAGGCGGCCACGATCTCCCGGAACCGGGCCGCCACCTCCTGAGAGGCCTGGGCCGCGGGCGACGCTGTTGGCGTGCCCGTCAGGTCATCCCCGGGGGGGCCGTCCGATCCGTCGTCATCGCCAGTGCCGGGGTCGGGAGCCACGGCTCCACCGCAGCCCCAAGCCACCAACACGGAGACAAGGAGTAGAGCGCCGATCAGTACCCACCTGCTCGCAGCCACCGCAGTCACCCCCTGCCGGCTCGGAAGGAGACAGCCAGCCGGCGCGGTCGAGGCGGCCCCCTGGAGCGGCCGCCGGGGAGGCGTTCCGTCGCCAGACACTCGCGAGGGGGTTTCGCTCGCCGCCATGGACTCTCCTGGCTCCCGAGGTGTTTCCCCGCCCTTGGGGAAGCTACCGGCAAAGGGGACGATAGGAGGGGCACCATGCGCACGGCCGGACTGCCGCACCTGCTTCCGCTCCTAGCCATCGCCACACTCCTGGCGACGTTGCTGCCCATGGGCTGCGCCGGGGGCGCGCCCGCCCCGACCAATGGGGACGATCCTCCAGTAGGTGACTCCGACATCCAGAACGCCATCACCACAGGCGACGCCCTCGGCGCTCTCTACCAGGCCCAGTGCGCCGCGGGCACGTGGGACTCCAATGCCTTCGCCGCTCAGGTCGGCGCCATGGCGGGCATCGGCTCGGCGACGGCCAATGCCACCTCGGGCGACGTGACAGTCGTTTACGACTCGGGGATCATGCACCTGTTCCATGCGCCCCACGACGAGGGCCCGACGGACGACCTGCCGCCCGTGGAGGCAGCCTCGTCGAGCGAGGCCGCTCCGCGGGCCATCCCCTTCCAAGCGACCCACCAAGCCACCGTGGGCTTCAGCCTGGACAGCACCGACCAGCACTTCGGTCGGGTGCGGTCAGCCTGTGCCTCCATCCTCCGAAGCGCCCGGACCGCCGGATACCAGACCCCGCGAGCCAGCTTCACCGCCGATGTGGACTGGTTCCGGTCGTGGAGTGATTACTCGCTCATCTTCGTGGAGGGACACGGCGGTTACGGCGAGTACATCGATGCTGCCGGCGACCGCCAGCGGCTGTTCTGTATCGAGACGACCCAGAGCTACCGGTCCATCGCCGCCGTGCCCAGCGCATACTCAGCCGACCTGGCCAATGGACGCCTGATCTTCATGCACGCGCCGGGCCAGCCTCAAGGCGTGCTGGCCGTTACCCGGGAGTTCCTCTCCCATCACGTCCGGCGGTTGCCGCCCGATAGCGTGGTGTTCATCAATAGCTGCTACTCCGCCGACACCGACGACAACATTTGCAGCACCGTCCGGAGCATGGGCGCCCAGCTCGTGCTTGGCTGGAATGGCCCCGGCCCCCTGGCCCACGCCGCCGACTGGGCCGCCTACTTCTTCGACCGGTTCCTGGGCGGCAACGACAAGGAGCCCCAGGATCCACCCACCCGCCCCTTCCCTGCCGATGAGGTCTACGCCCACATGCAGACCCTCGGCCGCACGCAGCATATCTTCCCCGACACCGGGCTGGTCGGCACCCTCACCGCCTCGCCGCACTTCGGCTCCGAGGAGATCCTCTCCCGCCCCATCCTGCACTCCGGTGTCGTCATCCCGCCTAGGTCCCGAACGACGGGGTACGCCCGCATGATTCTGGGAGGTAAGTTCGGCAGCGACCGGGGCGAGGTCTACGTCGGTAACACCCTGATGCGGCTGATCTCCTGGTCCGCGACAAGCATCGAGGTGGAGCTGCCCGACGATGGCGCCGGCTCTACCGGCGACGTGACGGTCCGCGTACAGGACCTCCAGAGCAACCCCATGCAGCTCACACGCTTCGAGGGCGACCTGGTCATCGACGTGACCAATCCGGGACAGTACTCGGGCACCGTCGACCTGGACCTGAACGGTAGGGGCCTGGTACACGTAAGGCGCGAGGAGGTGGACGCCGAGCCGGTCTCGGCCTTGCCCACACCCCGTACATACTGGGTCCTCCAGGAGGACGGGCAGCTCAGGTGGGACATCTCCGGCTCCTGGACCGACGGCGAAGGCGGCGTGTACGGCCTCGATGCCAACGGAAGCGTCCGGACTCCAACCACGAGCACCGATCCGGGTGGCGTCATGTGGGCCATGGACTTCGATCCGGTGAACGAGCAGTACCGCATGAACTTCCTCATCACCGTGACGGGCACGTACTCCTACTCGGTGCCCGGCGTCGGCTCGGGCACCCGCGAGCACGCTCTGGGCTTCACGACCCCCGGCTACACCGAGCCCGAGGACCTGCAGGACGGTCTGGTGGTGCCCACGGGCACGTACTCGACCACTAGTGCCGATGGCACGAGCTACACCATGACATGGAACACCCTCTACCCCACTCCGTCGGGCAGCGGTTGGGACGCCTACCCCGCGTCGGCTAGGCTTGGTCCAGAACGCGCCGCACCTGCTCGGTGAGGGCCTGAACGGTGAAGGGTTTTTGGAGGAAGTTGATGCCCTGCTCCATGACGCCCCGATCGGTCAGGACGTTGTCGGAGTATCCGGACATGTAGAGCACCTTTATGTGGGGATCGATGCGGCGGATGGTGTCGTATAGCTCCCTGCCGTTCATGCCCGGCATGATGACATCGGTGATGAGCAGGTCGATGGGACCGTTGCCGCGATCCAGCAGCTTCAGGGCCTCGCCGCCGTCCTGAGCCACCAGCACCTGGTACCCGCGCCGCTCCAGTAGAGATTGGGTCATGCCGCGAACCTGCTCATCATCCTCAACCAGGAGGACCCTCTCGCTGCCCCCCAGTGATTCGGCAACCAGCGCAGGCTGCTGTGCGGCCGTCTGGTCGACCTCGGCAACGGGAAGGCTGACCTGGAACGTGGCGCCCTGGCCCGGCTCGCTGTAAACCCGGACCTCCCCGCCGTGCTGCTTGATGATCCCGTAGACGATGGACAGCCCGAGCCCCGTGCCCTCCTCCTTGGGCTTGGTGGTGAAGAAGGGCTCGAAGAGCTGGGCCTGCATCTCGGGCGGGATGCCCTGGCCCGTATCGGTCACGGACAGGGTGACGTACGGGCCGGGCTCGACCTCCGACGAAGCGGCATCGAACACCCGTACCCCTGTCTCGATGGTGAGGGTGCCTCCGTCGGGCATGGCGTCCTGAGCGTTGACCGCCAGGTTCATGATGACCTGCTCGAGCTGCCCCACATCGGCCGTCACCGGCGGCAGGGATGGCGCCGCCACCGTCCTGATCTCGATGTCCTCCCGCAGGGTGCGTCTGATCAGCTTGCCGAAATCGCTCAGTACCTCGTTCAGATCGACATGCTTGACCTCCAGCATCTGCTTGCGGCTGAAGGCCAAGAGCTGGCGCACCAGGTCGCGCGCCCGCATGCCCGCACTGAGCATCTGCTGGATCTGCTGAGCCCGTGGATCCGATGCGTCCAGATCCTCGAGCAGAATCTCGCCATAGCCGATGATGGGCGCCAGCAGGTTGTTCAGGTCGTGGGCGACCCCGCCCGCAAGCCGGCCTACCGACTCGATGCGCTGCGCTTGGTGCACCTGGGCCTGGAGGTCGGCCTGGGCCGCTTCGGCCTCCTTCCGCTCGGTCACGTCCCTAGCGATGCCCACGTACATGATGGGGTTGCCGTCGTCGTCGAACATGGCGGCACCGTTGGACGTATGCCACCGGATCTCCCCGCCGGGCCGGATGACCCGGTATTCCACGCTCTGGTCCGGGGTCCCCGTGCTCAAGACCTGCCCCAGGAACTCGTCGCACAGGTGTACATCCTCGGGATGCACATAGGGCCTGAATGACCTGCCCGTCGCCGCCTCGGCCGGTTCGCCCATGTGCTCGAGCCAGTTGGGCGACACGTACGTGAACACCCCTTCGGCGTTGAGGGCGTAGACGATGTCATTGGCATTCTCGACGAAGGACCGGAACCGGTGCTCGCTCTCACGCAAGGCCTCCTCGGCCCGGCGCTGCTCGGTGATGTTCTGGGTGATGATGATGACGTGACCGGTGAAGGAGCCATTGAGCCGGATGGGTATGCCCCGGTTGGCGTACAGGTTCCCCGCGTATTCCACCTCATAGTACACCTCCTCGCCCGCCACGGCCCGGCGCGTGTGCGGCTCCACTATGGGCCACAGGTCGGGGAAGACCTCGGAGACATGCCGGCCGACCACCTCCTCCGACCTCAGCCCCACCCTGGCGAACTCCTGACCGTCGGCGGCGAGGTAGTGCATGCTTCCGTCCAACAGGAACAGGGCCCCGTCGGGGAAGTGGGCCGCCAGCGAGCGGTAGCGCGCTTCGCTCTCCCGGCGTGCCGCCTCGGCCTCCTTACGCTCCGTCACATCGGAGGTGAAGGCATCGATGGTGAAGCTGCCGTCGTCGTACCGGTCGGCGATCCGGGCGTCCATGACAAGCCAGATGATCCGGCCGGTCCATGTGCGGGCCCGGTACTCAAAACCCTCAACGTAGCCATGGGCGGTTAGCTGCTCCAGGAACCTGTCTCGGGTGCCTTCGTCCACGTACAGGTCTCGGGCCAGGTCGGTGTAGTTCGCCAGGGCGTGCTCGACGGAATCGAAGCCGAGAATCCGCGCCATGGTGCTGTTGATCGCCAGCGGGCGGCCCGACGAGTGAGTCGTAACGATGCCGATGGGGGCGTTCCCGAAGGTATCGCGGAAGCGCTTCTCCCTCTCGACCAGCGCTCTTTGGGCTCGGTTCCGTTCGGTGACATCGACGGCCATGGCGTACGTGACGCCCTCTTCGGGCACCGGATGGGAGTTCCACTCCAGCTCCACATACTCGCCGTCCTTCCGGCGGTAGCGGTTGGAGAAGGCGATGACCTCATGGCCCTCCCGGAGCTTCTCTTCGACGATCCGTGTGGTGGGCTCCACGTCGTCGGGGTGGATGAACTCGTAGAAGGGCTGCCCGAGGAGCTCCTCCTGGCTGTACCCCAGCACCGTCTCGAAGGCGGGGTTGACCTGCATGAAAGTCGCCGTCTGGATGTCAGCGACGCAGATCAGGGCCGAGGACATCTCACAGAACCGGCTGTAGGTATCCTGGACCCGGCGCGCCTCGGTCACGTCCAGCGCAATGGAGTAGGTGACGCCATCCTCCTCAACGGGACGCGCGTTCCACTCCAGCTCGGCGTACGAGCCGTCTTTGCGGCGGTAGCGATTGGAGAAGGCGATGACTGGCAACCCCTGCTCCAGTCTCTCTCGCACAACTGCGTTGGTGGGCTCCACATCGTCTGGGTGCATGAACTCGTAGAAGGCATGCCCCACCATCTCGTCGGCGGTGTATCCGAGCACCCGCTCGAAGGCTGGATTGACCTGAAGGAACGTATCCGTCTTCAGATCGGCGATGCAGATCAGCGCATCGGCCATCTCGCATAGCCGGCCGTAGGCATCACGGGCCTGGCGCGCCTCGGTAGTGTCCAGAAGAATGCCCTCGAACGCCGTCACGTTGCCCCGCTCGTCACGCCGAAGGGTCGTTCGATCATCAACCCAGCGCACTTCTCCGTCGCCATCGAATACACGGTAGGGCTGGTGCTCGAGCGCGGATGTATGTGGATCCTGAGCCGCCTGGGTAACCTCGGCTCGCACCCGGTCCAGATCGCCCGGATGGATCAGATTCTCGTACGGGAGAACGCCGGACAGCAGATCGTCTCTACTCCAGCCGAACACGGCCTCCGCGCCCTCGGAGACGTACTCGACCGGCCACCCCTCGCGATTGGCCCATACCATCGCCACCGCCGGGCTCCGGTTGATGATGTCGGTGGTCTGCCTGAGAAGGACGCGCTGCTCGTACTCCTCGGTCACATCGCGGAACACCATGACCGTGCCCGTGACCTCGCCCCCCGGGCCCCGGATGGGTGCGGCGCTGTCGGCGATCTGCCTGACGCTCCCATCCCGGGCGGTGAGGCACGTATGGTTTGCCAGGCCCACCACAGTGCCCTCAGCCAGGACCCGGTCGACGGGGTTGTCGGCGGGCTCGCCTGTGACGGCATGGCGGATGTTGAAGATGGAATCCAGGGGCTCGCCCCGGGCTTCGGCCAGCGACCAGCCGGTTAGCTCCTCTGCGACCGGGTTCATACGTACGACCCGGCCCTGTAGGTCGGTGGCGATCACGGCATCCCCGATGGAATCGAGCGTCACCGCCAGCTCACGCCGGCTGCGCCGCATGGCTCCATAGCTGCGTATGCTGACCATGCCCGCCGCGGACACGATACCAACCAGCAGCATCTCCACGGCATAGGGCTGTTCGCGCCAGCCGTCAACGATCGCACCGAGGAGTGGCTCGTCATGCAAATACGCCAGCACGGCCCAGACGGCGGGGGTGCTGAAGGCTTGGTAGACGACCACGATACACGCGAACCAGCCGACGCCGTACACGGCCATATTGCCCTGCCGAGACAGCACCCTGGAGTGCACCAGACGTAGCAAGGTAATCGCCGGAACGGCATACAGCATGTTGCCGAGGAAGGCGACGTACAGCGGCACCTCATGGGGGCCGGCCACGGCCAGTATCGCGGCCAGAAGCAGCGCCACCCACCAGCGCCTCAGGAGTACTGCGCCGACGTACCCAAAGGCCCAGCGGCCTTCGATGTACGTCTCCGTGTGGGGGATCTGGACGTTCAGGTACGCGGCAGCGAAGCCCAGGCCGCCGCACACGAGCAGGATCCCCAGCTCCCGCCGCTGACCTTCGTCGAGCAATGGCTTCGTCGTCCCTGCCTCCGCCATCTCCCAAGAACTCCCCGCTCACGCATCCATGCCCCGTCACATGTGTTCCACACCTGGCCAGCTCAACCCTACCCCGGGGCATGTTAGCTCTCACAGGCCCGCGGACGCATCTCGGCGAACAGGGGTTTCGGTAGAGCATATGAACCAGAGCCCGAGAGGAGTCGGCCCCATGGACCGGCGGCAGTTCCTGACCGGCAGCTCGCTCACGACCGCGGCGATGGCCCTAGCATGGCTCGGCGCGGGTAACGGAAAGGCGGCCCAAGTGAGACGACCCAACATCCTCTTCGCCATAGCCGACGATCAGTCGGCGGCCCATACCAGCATCGGCGGCGACCCCGTCGTCGAGACCCCCAACTTCGACCGCATCGCCACTGAGGGGGTGCGCTTCACCAACGCATACTGCTCTTCGCCCTCATGCACCCCCTCTCGAGGCGCCATCCTAACGGGCCAGCACATCTGGCGGTTGGGCCAGGGCGGATCGCTGTGGAGCGCCCTGCCCAGCGAGCATGCCGTGTACCCTGATCTGCTCGAGGCCGCCGGGTACCACGTGGGATTCGCGCGCAAAGGATGGGGGCCGGGCAGCCACGAGGCCAGCGGGTGGCCGCGCAACCCCGCGGGCGACCGCTACGACGGCCTCGGCGACTTCCTGGAGGATCGACCCAGGGACGCGCCCTTCTGCTTCTGGTTCGGAAGCCACGAGCCCCATCGCCCGTACGAGCGCGGGTCGGGTGTGGACTCCGGCATGGACCCCGGCGCCGTCCGGGTGCCCGCCATGCTGCCCGACGCTCCCGAGGTCAGGAGCGACATCTGCGACTACCTCCTGGAGTGCCAGACCTTCGACAGGCAGGTCGGCGCCATGCTCGACATGCTGGAGGACCGGGGCGAGCTGGACAACACACTGATTGTGATGACCAGCGATAACGGCATGCCCTTCCCCCGAGCCAAGGCCAACCTCTACGACTGGGGCACCCGCATGCCCATGGCCGTCCGATGGGGAGAGGCCGTATCCCCGGGGCGCGTGGTGGACGACTACGTGGACCTGGCCGACGTGGCGCCCACTTTCCTGGAAGTGGCGGGGCTGGAGCCCACCGAGCACATGACGGCCCGGAGTCTCGCGGGCATCCTCACGGGCGAGGGCGAGGGGCGAATCGATCCCTTGCGAGACCGCATCTACCTGGGTCGCGAGCGCCACGCGTGGGTGCGTGAGGGGAACCTGGGCTATCCATGCAGGGCCCTCCGGAGCGACGAGTACCTGTACATCCGGAACTTCGAGCCCGATCGATGGCCCGCGGGCGATCCGCCGGGGTATGGGGACATCGATGGCGGGCCAACCAAGGCGTACCTGCTGGAGCATCGCGATGACCCGGAGGTCGCCCCCCTCTTCGAGCTGGCCTGCGCGAAGCGGCCGGCCGAGGAGCTGTACCACCTGCCGAGTGACCCCGATCAGATGAACAATGTGGCCGGGGACCCGGCGCATGCCGAGGCCCGGGACGGTCTGTGGGGCCAGCTCGAGCGATACCTGGACGAGACGGGCGATCCTCGGGCTCAAGGCGGGGGGGACATCTTCGAGACCGACCAGTACTTCGGCCGGCCCCACGTGTAGACCGGAAGAGGAGACAGCTCATGCCCCTCATGCTCACGCTAGTCGTCGGCGCATCTCTGGTCGGCCAGCCCGGCCTCACGAGCGACGGCTACACCCTTCGGCTCGCGGGCGACCAGCGCCAGCTCGTCGTCGAAGGCCCGGGAGGCGTGGAGATCGGCCGCGCCTCCATCTGCGAGCTGGGACTTGCCGATGGGTCGCGGGTCGACATGAGCCAGGGCCGGGTGCGAGCCAGTCAGGACGGCCCCACGATGAGCCTGGAGCTGATCCGTGGCGACCTCTCCGCAGTGGTGCTCATCACCGCCGGGGACGGCCAATTCGACATCGACCTGGCCGTTGCCACCAGCGGCCCTACGGTGCTCTGGGCCCAGTGCCCCGGGCCGCTCCGATTCGACGAGGCCGCCGTGGAGCGCATGATCACGCCCACGAACGGTAACTTCGGGGTCGGCCTGGAGCTGCTGCCGGGCTTCTTCAGCGACCAAGCGGCCGTAGATGCCAGAGCGTGGACGGGCGAGCTGGCGGGAGGCGATGGCTACCGCCGACTCCTCGGCGGCGATCCCGTCATGCGGCCCGACCAGGACGTCCCCGTACCCCTGACGGTCACGCCCGAGGGCGCACAGATCCTCACCCCGGGCGCGGCGGAAGCGCTCGATGGTGCCTCGGCCATTGTCAACCGACCACCCTCCGACGAAGTGCCGGCCACCGCCCTGATAGCCTCCGAGCATGGTGCCTGGCTATCGCTTGCACCCATGGGCGATGGCGGCGTTCTCTGGATCGGGGGCGCCGTCCAGGAGGACCAGCGGCC
>WJIW01000604.1 GCA_014730065.1 Armatimonadia bacterium
CCTTCAGCCCGACCCGCCCATCCGCGCCGAAGCCGCCGAGGACGAAGACGCCAACCCCGGCGACGACGGCTCAAGCAGCGACGGTGGGGACGAGGATGCCGAGGACGAGGAGGGTATGTCACCCATCGTCCTCTTCGGAATGGCGCTCGGGGCCCGGGTCATCGGACTCTGTGCACTGGGCTTCCTGGCCGGCATCATCGCCACCCAGGGCGCTCGAATGTCCGGCGCCTTCCGCTCCTCGCGAGGAAAGGAACCCGTGGATTGACACGCACCCATAGTATCGCCACCCTCATCGCCGGCCTCGCCCCCCTGCTTCTGCTGACTCTGGCCGCGTCGCCGTCATGGGCCGATTACGGCGTGAATCTGCGCCGCGGAACCGATGCGCTTACCCGGGGAGAGCTGGCGGAAGCCCGGAGCTACTTCACCCAGGCCGTCGCGACCCAGCCGACGGAGCCCCTCGCCCACCTCGGGCTGGGGATCGTGTACCTCCACGCCGGCTCGGACTGGGCCGAGGAGGCGCGCACCGAGCTCGCTTCCGCCGGCGCCCTGCCCGAGGCTTTGGTTGCCGCCGCCTACCTGGAGATGGCCCAGGGACGCTACGACGTGGCCATTCAGTTACTTGAGGACGCCATCGAGGCTACCGACGGCGAGGCCCGCTCCCTGGCCGTCGTCCAATGCTACGCCAGCCTGTGCGGCAAGGACGCCATGGCCGCCAAGGAGTACGAGGCCATCGCCCGCACGACCCCCGCCGACCCGGCTCTGATCAACGCCCTGAATGCGGAGCGGCTGGCATGGCTCGGCGATTGGGCCAGAGCCAAGTCGGCGGCCAGTGCCGCCGTCGCCCAGCTCTCCGGTCGCCTGGATGTGGATACGGGCTCCGTGCGCCTGAATACCCCGCGCGCGACCCACGACGGCGCCGCGGCCCTGCCCCGGTGGAGCGGCGCATCGGTTCCGGCCGCCGTCGCCCCGGTTATCGCATCACCCGCCGATGGCTCGACGGTGGCGGGCGAGACCACCGTCCACGTGGTCCTCCCCTCGTCCCTGGCCGCCCAGAGCCCGGTGGTCAGCGTGCTCGTGGACAGCAACCTACTGGCCACCACCGACAGGGCCCCCTACCGCTTCCAGTGGAACACCAGCCGGGTTCCTTGGGGGCAGCACACCCTGACCGTTCAGGTGCGCTCCAGCCGAGGCGGACCGTCCATCGCCTCGGCTCAGGTCACCTGCGAAGTGCTGGACGCCCCCCGGGCACCGGCGACCGATCCCGACGAGCTTCTCGAGCTTCGGCGCCGCCTGCGCGCCTTCGTGTCGGTGCCGCGTATGGATGACACCTGGAAGCTGAACCTGGAGATGCTGGTCCGGGGCAGCGAGCAGGTGCGATGGAACCGAGAGATCCCCAGCTTCAACCCCATAGCCGGCGAGAGTGTCCTGCCCAGCCAGCCCACGCCCCCGATACCAGGCCCGCCCGAGGCGGGCAAGCGGGTCGCCCTGTTCTTCGACGATGGCCCCCACCCCACCATCACCCCCGCGATCCTGGACATTCTCCAGGCCCACGGGGTCAAGGGGAGCTTCTTCCTGGTCGGGAAGCAGTGCGAGAAGTACCCGGACCTAGTGCGGCGCGTCCACGCCGAAGGCCACTCGCTGGGGGGCCATTCGTACTCCCACGAGTACAACTTCGCGAACCTGCTGTACGACGAGCTGCGCCATGAAGTCGAGGACTGCGTCAACCTGATGCGCCACATCCTCGCCGAGGGCGGCGTGGCCGATCCCCAGGTCAGGTACTTCCGCTGCCCGGGCGGGAACGTCACTCCTCTATCGAACCAGGTCGTCCAGCGCGCCGGACTCATCCCCCTCGATGAGGGGATCTACAACACGTGGGGCTATATGGACCGGCCGCCCGAGGAGATCGTCGAGCTGACCCTGCAATCCGATCACCGGATCATCCTGCTCCACAATGGCGAGGATAAGACCGTCTTCATCTTGCCCCAGCTCATCGAGGCCCTGAAGGCCCGGGGTTACCGCTTTGTGACCGCCGACGAGCTTACCGGGGTCCGATGACCGGATCGCCTCCCTCCAGCCCGGCTGCGGGCGCATGGGGCGGCGCGTCCCTTGCGTGCTTCGTCTTGACGGTGCTGCTGCTGGCGGGGGGGACGACGGACCGCCACTCCGAGGCCCGCGCCCTGGAGCCGTCGGCGGCCGCCCCGACTCGGCTGCTGCCCACCAGCCCCATCTCCGAGGCCTTCCCCTATGCCTCGGCGGTGGACCTGGGCGCCGAGCGCCCGCCGACGGGAGACCATGGGTTCCTGGGCGTCCGCGGCGACGGAAGGCTGGCCTTCGAGGACGGCATGCGAGGGCGCTTCTTCGGCGTGAATGTGGCCAAGGATGCCCTGTTCGTCGATGACGCGACCATGGACCTGATGATCTCGAGGCTAAGCGCCTCGGGCATCAACCTGGTCCGGCTCCACCACTTCGATGGGCGCGACGGCATCCTGAGCGGCGAGCGCGATGAGCTGGAGCTGTTCACCGCCGCCAAGCTCGATCGCATCGACCGGTGGATCGCCCGCCTGGGCGCCGAGGGGATCTACGTCTACCTCGATCTGCTCGACTACCGGACCTTCGGCGAGGCCGACGGCATCATCGGCGGCGAGCGGCTCGGCCGGGGCGCCAAGCCCTATGTGGCCTTCGATCCGACCCTTCGGGCCCTGGTGAAGACCTACGCCCGGAAGCTGCTCTCGGAGCATATCAACCCCTACACCAGGCTCCGCTATGTGGACGACCCCACCATCGCCTTCCTGGAGATCTACGATGAGAACGGGCTGTTCATCCGCCGCCAGGACATCCCCCGGCTTCTCTCGCCCTTCCGGCAGAATATGGGGCACCTGTGGAACGACTGGCTGAAGGCCGAGTACGGCTCGACGGCCGCCCTGAAGCGCGCGTGGACTGATCCGGAGACGGGTCAGTGCCCCCTGCTACCGCGTGAGAGCCTGGAGCGGGGCAACCTGGACCTGCCCCGACTGGTCCTGCGCCCACCCTCCGAGCCCATGCCGAACACGGGCCTGACCGGCGCGGCGCGGATGAACGACGCCGTGCGCTTCCTCCAGTCGCTCCAGGCCGACTTCCTGAGCGACATGCATGCACACCTTCGCGGCCTCGGGGTGCGAGTGCCCATCGGCGCCGTGGGCTCGCTGGATCAGCCACCCGACCACGCCGTCATGGCCGCTGCGCTCGATTTCATCGGCACCAACTTCTACTGGGATCACCCCTCCTTCCAGCCCGGCCGGGACTGGGAGCCGCCGTACTGGTTCGCCAACCAGGCGCCGCTGGGCTCAACGGGGCCGCACAGCATAGGGCCCGCCGTGGCCGCGGCGCGGGTATCGGGGACGCCGCTCGTAATCCGTGAGTGGGGCTACTGCTGGCCCAACGAGTACCGCGCCCTGGGCATGGTCGAGATGGCCGCTTTCGCCGCCCACCAGGACATCGACTGTGTACTGGCATTCACCTACGGTGCGACGGAGGCTCCCCCCGTCGGCTACTTCGACTTCCACCGCGATTCCGCCCGATGGGGCCTCATGGCCCATGCCGCCCGGATGTACCTCCGGGGCGGCGTGCAGCCAGCCTCGACCACCGTGCGGATCGGCTACTCGAGCACCGATCTGCTGAGCTACTTCGATTACGGCGGGCCGCTGCTGGCGCTCTCGTACGTCGCTCGGCTCGAGCGGAGCTACGGACCTGCTGCCGGGCCGCCCGCCACCCTGACCGTGGCCTCGGGGCGCAGCGCCGATAGCGCCATCGCCGGCGCTGGCCGCCTGCTGTGGCACGAGGTGCGCAGGGCCGACCTCCGTGGTACCCTCAGTGTCAACGGACCGAGCGAGCGATCGGGCTTGACGGTACCGCGCGTCCTGCCCGAGGAGGCCCCCGTCCTTGAGTTCGACGGGTTCCTCCATGACCCGGGAACCCGTGTGAGATGGCCGAACCGCCGGCTCTACGTCGTCGAGGATCTGGCGGCCAGGGGGTACCGGCCCATCGGCAGCACCGCGGAAGGGAGTGCGGCCCTGGGCTTCTACGATCCCGGCACCCGGACCTGGGCCTTCGGGCGGATCACCCCCGCGATGGCCACCCGGGCCGCCTTCGACGCCCTGGGCACCCTCGGCCCCGGGCACATCTCCCATGCCATGGTGGACAACGGGCGTATGATGACCGACACGAGGC
>WJIW01000605.1 GCA_014730065.1 Armatimonadia bacterium
CCCTCCAGCGCGGCCGCGCAGCCCTCCCAGCCGCCGTGGGCGGTGGCGATCCGCCAGGGCTGATGGATCAGCACCACCGGCCGGCCGTTCACGCACAGGTAGTTCTCGCGGTGGAGGTACCGCTCGCAAAGCACGCGCATGAACTGGTCCAGGGCTCGCCGGCTGAAGTCCAGCGGCTTGAACTCCTGGCAGTGGCCTTCATCGCACCAGTCGATGCAGAACTCCATCTCACCCGCGAGCTGACTCCCCAGGAAGCCCTTCTCCAGGGCGTCGTTCAGGTAGAAGCAATCCTGGTTGTAGTACCAATCGAAGACGAAGAAGGAGATCCCCGCCTCCCGCGCCCACCGGATGTGCCAATCGGCGACCTCAGGGCGACTCTCGTCGTAGTAGCCCAGCAGTGGTTTCAGGTAGTCTACCTTCCGCACTCCCCAGCCGGCGCGATCCCAGTCCAGGGTGACGGGGAAGTAGTAGCAGCCCAGCTTAACCGGCGTGACCGGCGGATCCAATGGCGGCACATCCTCGAAGGACCGCCTCTCGACCTCAGAGCGCACAGTGAAGGGCGGGGTCTCGGCGCTGAAGGACACGTCATCGCCCTCAGCACTGGCCCTCACCTCACAGCGAAAGGGTTCGTGGGGATCGCGCGGCAGGCCCTCGACCTCGACCCGGTGCAGGAAGTGCTCGCCATGGCCCAAGGAAGGCATCTCGAGGGTCAGCGCCTCGCCGTCGACGGCCCGGATCCCCGTGGGCAGGCTGACTGTGGCCCTCAGATCGTCCAGCAGGACATCGCCCCGGTTCTCGATCCGGATGGGCAAGGAGTACGGACCGTCCTGGGTGCAAGGCTCGGGGTAGATATCGATGGCCAGGCGGGGGCCCAGGGACGCCACGGGGGTCAGGGCGAGGCTCGTCATGTAGGCCGCCTCGCGAGGGCGCACCCCCAGTAGGATCCGCGCCGACCGCGCCTGGGCGGGCGAGACGAACCGCGCCTCGTGCCTCTCCCAGCGGTCGCCCACCAGCAGGCCCGACCATGAGTTCTCGTAGCCGAGGTGCCGGCCGTCCTCATCGCGCCATTCCAGGGATAGCTTGAACTGGCCGTCGCCCTCGAGGCGGCGTACCATGCCCGACAGCTCGTAGTGAGTCATGGGCTCGACGGTGAACGGGTCCGAGTGGAGCCCGACCTCTGGCTGGCCAGCCAGACTGGGCCCCTTCTCGGGGCGGCCATCGATCAGGACGGCGCGATCGGCGGGGCCATCGTGGACCAGCACCGCACGGACCCGCTCGCGCGAAGCCTCGGGCACGGTCCATCCCGCTAGCCCGCTGCCGAACTCGCTGCCGGGCACGGGCGCCATGAAGAGCATGGCGAGGGTGAGCGCCATCTCCGGGTCAGATCCCTCTCGGCGTCCGCTCGGGGGCGGCCGCGTCAGGCGAGCTGCTCCTTGACCCAGCGCTCCAGGCCATCGGTGGCCTCGGCGAAGCTATCGCCCGTGGCCACGACGGCGGGATGGTCTTTGAAGCTGCTCGGGTCCTGGCCCTCCTCAAAGCCCTCCTTGAAGTAGGGAATCTTGAGGAGCGTCTCCAGAACCTCATCGGGCACCGTGGCGGCGGCGCTGGGGAGCGCCTCGCCGTCGTAGTGCTCCAGCCAGCCCTCGATGATATTGGGGAAGATGGTCAGCACCACGGGCTGGGCGCAGATCTTCTCCAGATGCCAGATGCGCATTTTGCCGTCCAGCTCGGGCCCCATGCGCATGGAGGCGGCGAGCATCTTGCTCTCGTAGCCCCGCTCGGCGTAGAGGGAGACGGCTTTGTTGAAGATGGCGGGCCCCGACCAGCGGCGCAGCTCATCGGTCAGCTCCACGCCCACGGACTTGGCCGAGTCATCGTAGGCTACATGGTCCTCGAACCGGCCCAGCATCATGGTGCAGACCGACCGCCAGTTCGATAGGTCCACATCGGCGGCTCGGGCGAGCTCCAGGCCCTTCTTGACTGCTTCGGCAACGGCTACGATCTGGCTGATGGTGAATACAAGAGTCGCATTCGTGGGGATGCCCAGGGCGGTGAGGAGGGTGATGCCATGGATGCCCTCCTTCACGCCGGGCATCTTGATCATCACGTTGGGGTTCATGGCATGGAGGCCAACGCCCATGGCGACCATGGCGGCGGTATTGGTCAGCTCCCGCGGGTCCACCTGGCCCGAGAGGTAGCCTAGCTTGTTGCCGGACTTCTCGAAGAGGGGCTTGAACTGGTCGGCGCCTTCCTGGACCACATGCTCGTACAGCTTCCACATGGCCTCGCCGGCATCGGCCGACTGCCCGCCCGTCAGCTCCTTGAGCCGTGTGGCCCATGTGCCGGGATCGTACTCCACAGCCTGGGCCGTCAGCGGCGGGTTGGTGGTGCATCCCACGAGGACGTCCCATACGCCATCCAGGCGCTCCCGGCAGCGGGCCGCTTTGGGCGTACCCTCCACCTTCTCCATGACCTCGGCCTTCCAGGCATCGAGGATAAGGGGCGAGGAGTCGAACCAGACCTCCAGGTCGGGATGGGTGTCGGATAGGGCGGCCAACGGGTTCTGCGGCATGACGGGCATCCTCTCGGATCACGGGCCCCCCGGCCCGGTGCTCTCTGAAGGTGGTATTACCCCGTCGGCGGCTCCGAGCCCTCCCCCGGCTCCGGTCCCCGTGCCAGGGGGCCGTACTGATACGCGACCATAAGCACGCCCGAGACGATTCCCACACCGATCTTCGCGTAGGGACCGATAGGCGCCGGCGTGACGAACCCCTCAATGAGGCCCGCAACGACGAACAGGACGACCGTTCCCAGCATCACCGCCGCGGCGTCGGGGGCGGCCTGCTTCAGAGCCTCCCAGCGGGTGTACCGCCCGGGCGCGATCACGGCCCAGCCCAGACGCAGCCCACAGGCGCCCGCGATCACAATGGCCCACAGCTCAACCACCCCGTGGGGGATGATGAGGGAGTAGTACGGCAGTACATCGCCGTAGTGGTGCATGGCGCCGCTGAGTCCGCCCACCATGAGGCCGTTCTGGAGCAGGGCGTACAAGGTAACGGTGCCGCCCAGCGCGCCGCCGGCGAAGGCCATGAAGCCCACCTTGATGTTGTTCTGCATGATGAAAGCCGAGAGGGGCGCCATCGTGCCTGCGGGCAGAGGACTCTCTTCGTAGTCGCTCGTGCCGCCGGGTCGCAGGGCGCCGGCGAACTGGGGCGGGATGAACAGCTTGCCCAAGGCCGGATCACTGTAGCTGAGGACGAAGGCGAAGATGCTGCTCCCGAAAAACACGATGGCCGAGATCAGCACGAATGGCCAGAGCCTCCGCAGCTTGCGGGGGTAGGTGTCGGTGAAGAACTCGCCCACCCGGCGCCACTGGGCCCGAGACGGCACCCGGTAGACCGTATTGTGGGACCGGACTACCAGTCCGTTGAGGTACTCGATAACCTCGGCATCGGTGGATCCGCCCTTGGCCTGAGCGAGGTGGCTGGAGACCCGGCGGTGGAGTCGGCTTAGCTCCGCCAGCTCGCCGGCGGTGAGCTTGGCCAGCCCCTCGGACTCGGCCCGGTCCAGAAGGCCCGCCAGCCGGTGCCAGTCCTGTTGCCGCCGATCCACTCGCGAGCAGAATTGGGTCGTCACTCGACACCACCCGCCACCTATGTTAGATTCGCACCGCTAGCGAACGGATCCGCCCGGTTAGAGGTGCGCAATGCCTGAGGAAACGAGCCTGACCCTTCCCGAGAGCTCGGGGTTCCATGAAGTCGCCAAGACGGTCCTGAAGGCCGTTGGTGACATCTCCTCCGGCGTCAACAGGGTCGCGTCTGACACCATCGTCGCTGCCGTCAAGGAAGCTTACATGACCGGCTACAAGGATGGCTACCGCGACGCCCTGCGACGCGCAGGTGTGCCCGAGTCCGAAGCCTCCGCCGAGGACGAAACCCCCGAGGGCTAGCTCAACGCCCCGGCCGGTACGCAGGCCCTCCCCCGCCGCCCTCGTTCTCGCCATCGGCCGAGCCCGACGCGAACTTCTCCCGAACATCGCGCTCGAAATACTCGATCAGCAGGTGCTTGGCATCGGGGACGAAGCCGCTGTGGGGGTACTCCTGAACTAGCGTGACGAGCAGCTCCGCGGCCCGTCCGTACTCCTCCTCATCGACCACTTTGTAGTCGTTCCCATCGACCTCGATGGACGAGTACAGATGCAGCGATCCTGCGTACACCAGCACATCGGGATGGTGGTCCCCTTCGAGTCCTTCCTCCAGATATGCCTCGAAGGCCGATAGCGCGGCCTCGGCGTCGCCGGAGAACAAAGCGGCGATGCCCCGGCGGGCCATGGCTTCCTCTCGATCCTCGCCGCGCACGGGCCCGTCGGAGACACGCGCGTACAGCTCGGCGGCCTTGGTCCAGTTCTCGCCCTGGTAGAAGGCCCGTGCCGCCGTGAGATAGTCCTCGGTGGTCTCAGGCTCGGTGACCAGCACCTCCTGCAGGGCGTCCAATGCCGGCAGCATGAGCGGCGACGTGCCCAGGTTATAGAGGATGGCCAGGAACTCGCCGTCGCGCTCCAGCACTACCGGATCGTACTCCGTCGCAGGCCCCCAGCGGATGGCCGCGGCCTCGGCCCGAGTCGGGTTCCTGGCCGTGCAGCCCTCCAGGGCCTGATTGAGCACGGCAATGGAATCGCCCAGCTCCCCCGTGGCCCGGGTCGCGAAGGCGTACAGGTAGTAAACGTGGGCATTGGCGGTGCCTTGCCGCACGAGGGGCGCCAGCGTCTCGACGGCCTGCTCGAACCGACCGACGTCGTAATACAGGGTGCCCAGCCGCTCCCTCTGCTCGTCGGTCAACTCGTCCTTGGCCCTTAGGCTCTTGATCTCATGGGCCTGGGACGTGACGAAGGCATACACCCGCGGCTCGAAGCACGCCCCCAGGGTAGCGAGCACCGTGCCGTCGGTATCGACCCACGCGAAGGTGGGGAAGACGGGCTCCAGGCCCAGCCGGCGCAGCTCCGCCCGGTCATCGCCCACACTCACGCCCACGCATACCATCTGCTCGAAGGCCTCCAGGATGGTGGGGTTCGGCAGCACCTCTTCCTCGATGCGATCGGTGAGTACGTTCCGCTCGCGCCGATGCTGTACTTCGTCGAAGCTCTCGGCGCCGGGCTCCTGGGCCCGGTACTCGCGGAACAGATAGGCCAGGGTGAGCTTGTTCTGCTCCCCGGCCAGCTCCAAGGCGGAGTCCAGGTCACCGGCGATGAAGACTGGGGGCAAGGCCCAAGCGGCACTGGCGCCCAGGCAGAAGACCAGGATCATAGAGAGGATGAGCAGCGTGCGAGCCATCGAGAGCCGCTCCTTCCAAGGGGATCGGGCGGTCGCTCCTGGTATTGGGTGCGCGGAGGCCGCCGAGGTTGCGGTTAGAAAGTGGTTCCACTGAGGGCGAGGGCGGCTCCGCCCATCATGCCCGCATCGCCGCCCAGGGTGCCGAGAACCACCGGCGGAGGCGGCTCCGAGCCCACGGTGGCTGTGACCGATAGCTCCTGCTCGACCCGTCCGCGCAGATCCTCGCCGGCTTGAGCCACGCCGCCGGTGATGACGAACAATGCCGGGTCGACCAGGTTGGCCAGGTCAGCGAGGGCCGCCGCGAGCAGCCGCGCCACCTCGCCCACGATCACCAGAGCCAGCAGATCGCCCTCCTTGGCAGCGCCGAACACATGCATGGACTCGATCCGCTCAAGGTCACCCTCGGCCAACTCGGCGATGAGGGACTCGGCGCCCGCAGCGATGCGCGTCCGTGCGCGCTCGGCGATGGCCCAGGCCGAGGTGTATACCTCCAGGCAGCCCACCCGGCCACAGTTGCAGAGCCGGCCGTTGACGTCCACCGTCAAGTGGCCCAGCTCGCCCGCGGCTCCGCGCGAGCCTCGGCGGATGGCTCCATCGAGGAACACGCAGCCACCCACTCCTGAGCCCAGAGCCATGCAGACGAAATCGTTGTAGCCCTTGGCCGCACCGAAGGCATGCTCGCCGATGGCGATCACATTGACGTCGTTATCGACGAAGGTGGGAAGCCCCAGCTCGCCCTCGACGTTCTCCTTGACCCGGGTGCCCCACCATCCGACGATGTTGGAGCTGGCGGAGAGGACCACGCCGTTCTTGGCGTCGATGACGCCGGGGCTGCCGATGCCCACGCCGACCACGTCCCCGGGCTGCACCGGGCCCTCCTGAATGCAGTGGTCGGCCAGCCCGATGAGGTTGGCGAGGACATGCTCGCCGCCACGCTTGCCCTCCGTCGGCCGTCGCTCCGAGTAGACTACCCGGCCGTCCTCGTTCACGAGGCCAGCCCGTAGGTTCGTTGCTCCGAGATCGATACCCACCGCGTACTTCAAGCCGCCTGGGTCCCTTCGGGTCGGCGCGCCTTGGCGCCCGATTACCGACGTATTATACCGAATGATGCCATGGATGCATCCCGCCGCGAAAGCGTACACGAAATGCCCCGCCTGCGAGGCCGTGATCTGGCCCGATCGGACGCCCGGCCGCGGGGGTGCTAAGATGCACTCCATGGCAAGCGACCTGATCGCACAGGTAGCCACGGCAGCCGGCGAGGCGGCCCTGGCAGTGATCCGCATCTCGGGGCCCGGGGCGGCCCGGCTCATGGGCCAGCTCTTCCGGCCTTATTCGGGCCAGCTCGCGCCCCCTCGCACCGCCATGGTGGGCGCATTGCAGCCACCCGGCGAGACTGAGCCCGTCGACGAGGCCGTGGTCGTGCTGTATGGCGAAGGCGCCAGCTACACCGGCGAGGAGATGGCGGAGATCACCTGCCACGGCGGGCTGGTCGTGGTCGAGCAGGTGCTCGAGATGCTGCGGGCGCATGGAGCCAGGCCCGCAGCGCCCGGCGAGTTCTCCAAGCGGGCGTACCTCAATGGCAAACTGGATCTGTCCCAAGCCGAGGCAATCTGTGACCTGATCCAGTCCCGAACCCGTTCAGCGGCCAGGGCCTCGCTGCGCAGCTCCGCGGCGGCCTCTCGGATCCGATCAAGGACCTACGCGATCGGCTCCTGAGCCTAGCCGCTTCGGTGGAAGTGACCCTGGACTTCCCCGAGGAGGACACCTTGTCGGTGGGTGCCGCGGGGCTCGCCGACGGTGCCCGGCCGCTCCTGGCGGAGCTGCGGAGGCTGAGCGAGCGTGCCGCCGCTGGCCGTAGGATGCGCGACGGGGTCACCGTCGCCCTGGTCGGCCGGCCGAATACCGGGAAGTCGAGCCTTCTGAACGCCATGCTCGAATCCGACCGGGCCATCGTCACCGACGTGCCCGGCACCACCCGCGACACCTTGGAGGAGTGGCTGGACCTGGGTGGCATCCCCGTCCGGCTCATCGATACCGCGGGCCTCCGGACCGAAGCGTCCGATGAAGTGGAGGGCCTGGGCATGGCCCGTACCCGAGCCGCCATGGAGCGCAGCGATCTCCTGGTCGCCGTGCTCGATGCCAGCCAGCCGGCGGGTGCCGAGGATCACGCGGTCCTGGGCGCCCTGGCGGGCGGCGAGCAGCCCTGGCTGGTATGCCGGAACAAGTCCGACCTGCCCCCCGCTCTCGGCGACCTCCCGGCTCACCCCACCCTCGGGTCGGTCGAGACTTGCGCCCTGACGCCGGCGGGTGTGGCCCCGCTGACCTCGGCCCTGAAGGCGGCCCTGGCTCCGGGGGGCGTCGACCCGGTCGAGGTCCTGCTCACCAGCGCCCGGCATGCCGACTGCGTGAGCCGCGCGTTGGAAGCCCTGGAGAGGGGCGTCTCGGCCGCCGACGCGGGCGTCCCCGTGGACCTGGTCTGCCAGGATGTGCGCCTGGCCGCCGAGGTCCTGGACGAGATCCTGGGCGGCTCGGCCACCGAGGACATGATCGAGACCATTTTCTCCACATTCTGCCTCGGGAAATAGGCTTCCCAGAAGGTCGCTAAATCTGCCGGGGGTGACGAGGAAAACTCGCCTGGGGATTGAAAGCGACGCGAGTTCGATCCCCGCATCCCTCGGAGGCGAGCCATGGCAGAGCAAGCTCCTCCTCGTATCGACGGACTGCTTCCCCCCGAGATCGCCCAGAAGGCCGAGGACGTCGGCGTCACCAAGGCGACCATGTCCGAGACGGCCATGTTCCTGCTGGCCGTGCTGGCCGGCGCCTTCATCGCCATGGGAGCCGTGTTCTACGTCACCGTGACCACGGGCGCCGCTGACCTGCCCTTCGGCCTCGGCAAGCTCCTGGGCGGCTTGGTCTTCTGCCTGGGCCTGATCCTGGTCGTCATCGCTGGCGCCGAGCTGTTCACGGGGAACAACCTGCTGGTCATGGCCTGGGTGGGTGGCCGCGTGTCGACGGGCCTGCTGTTCAAGAACTGGATCATCGTCTATGCCGGGAACTTCGTCGGCTCGGTGGCCACCGCTCTGATCATGTTCAGCACCGAGCAGCACATGGCGGCGGGTGGGCAGCTCGGCCTGAATGCCCTGAATATCGCCCACGCCAAGTGCCAGCTCGAGTTCATCCCCGCCCTGACTCGGGGGATCTACTGCAACGCCCTGGTATGCCTCGCGGTGTGGCTGACCATGTCCTGCCGCTCCACGGGCGACAAGATCCTGGCGATCCTCTTCCCGATCACCGCCTTCGTCGCCGCGGGGTTCGAGCACTCGGTGGCGAACATGTACTTCGTGCCCATCGGGCTGTTCCTGGTCCAGATCCCCGCCCCCGAGTTCTGGGGCGCCATCGGGATGAGCCCCGCCGATTTCCCGTACCTGAGTTGGTACAACTTCGTTATCGTCAACCTGCTGCCCGTGACGCTGGGCAACATCATCGGCGGCGGGATATTCGTTGGGGCCTTCTACTGGTTCGTCTACTGCCGGCGACACCCGGTGGTGTGAGGGGTGGCCGCCACCCCCCCGCAGGCCTTCGCCTCCCCGCCCCAGAACCAGTATCGGGGAGGCGATTCGCATGCTACCGACTCTTCTGCTCCTCTCGTCTACCCTCACCCTCCAGCCCACCACGGACCGGATCCAGCCTTGGAGCGAGGATCCCCGATACTGGCAGTACCAGGGCGAGCCCGTGCTGCTCCTCGGCGGCAGCAAGGACGACAGCCTCTTCCAAATCCCCGACCTGGAGGAGCACCTGGACCTGCTGGCTAGCGTGGGCGGGAACTACATCCGAAACACCATGAGCAGCCGCCAGGACCACGGCTTCGAGGTCTACCCCTACGAGCGCCTCGATGACGCCCGGTACGATCTCGGCCAGTGGAATGGCGAGTACTGGGCCCGCTTCGAGCGGCTGCTGGAGCTGACGTCGGAGCGCGGGATCGTCGTCCAGATCGAAGTCTGGGACCGGTTCGACCACGCCCAGGAGCACTGGGCCGGCGACCCGTACAACCCCAGGAACAACATCAACTACACTAGCGAGGAGACGGGCCTGCGGCACGAGTACCCCCAGCCGGCATGGCGCGACCGCCAGCCCTTCTTCCACACCATCCCCGGCATGCCGCTATACGATGAGAAGCTCGATGTGGTCCGGGAGTATCAGGAGCGGTTCGTCCGGAAGCTGCTGAGCCACAGCCTGCCCTACCCCAACGTGCTCTACTGCATGAACAACGAGACCTCCACCCCGGTGGAATGGGGGCAGCACTGGATGACCCTCATCCACGGTGCGGGCGAGGAGGCGGACCTGCCGGTCTATGCCACGGACATGTTCGACGACGTCTGGGAGCCGAAGCAGTCCGGCAAACTCCGGCTGGCACTGGATAGCCCCGACATCTACCCCTTCATCGACATCTCCCAGGTCAACAGCCGGAGCTTCGGGCAGGAGCAGTGGGACCTGTTGATGTGGATCCACTCGCAGACGTCGGAGCATCCGCGCCCCTTGAACAACGTCAAGACTTACTCCGATGGGGAGACGAACTGGGGCTCGGGCACGCCCCAGGATGGGATCGAGCGCTTCTTTCGTCAGCTCCTGGCCGGGGCGGCGGCCGCACGATTCCACCGCGACGGCGCGGGCATCGGCCTCAACGACCTGGCCCAGGCCTGCATCCGGTCAGCGCGGCTGGTGGAGACGGTGGCAGCCTTCTGGGAGCTGGAGCCGCGGATGGATCTCCTCGGTGAGCGTGAGCCGAATGAGGCCTACCTGGCCGCTGACCCGGGCCGGGCGTATGTCGTCTTCTTCCCCACGAGCGGACAGGTGGAGCTGGACCTGCGCGACCTGGGTGGCGAGGCGACGCTCCGATGGATACGTGTCCGCCGGGGGCTATGGGGCGGCGATGAGTCGGTCACGGGCGGAGGCAGAGTGACGATCACCACACCCGACGAGGGAGCGTGGGTGGGTGTGGTGGCGGGTTGACGACGCGGGAGGCGTGTGGCCCGCCGGGCAGGGACCGCCGGGCTCCCCACGGAACCCGGTCGCATGCGGATGCTATGGTGCCTCCTTGCTCTGCTCGCAACGCCGGCTCTCGCCCAGCCCTTCGGCGTCCGGGTCGTGGACGATGCCACAGGGCGTGGCGTGCCCTTGGTGCGGCTGGAAGCGGTCGATGGGACGTTCTACATAACCGACAGCGCGGGCTGGGTCGCCATCGATGACCCGGTGTACACCGGCCACGAAGTCTTCTTCCACATCAGCAGCCACGGCTACGAGCACCCCGAGGACGGCTTCGGCTACCGGGGCCAGGCCCTCCGCGTCACGCCCGGAGGACGGGCCGAAGTACGAGTCCAGCGGCTCAATATCGCCGAGCGCCTGTACCGCCTCACGGGGGCCGGGATCTACGTCCACAGCCTCCGGCTGGGCGAGCCAGTGCCCACCCGCCAGCCGCTTCTCAATGGCGGCGTTGTGGGCCAGGACACGGTTCTCGCCCACGAGTGGAACGATCGCGTGCTGTGGCTGTTCGGGGACACGAACCGCCTGGCATACCCCTTGGGCCTCTTCCACACCGCGGGTGCCTGGTCGGAACCGCCCGAGCCCGATGTCGGCATCGATCTGGAGTACATGGTCGGCGATCACGGCTTCGTGCGGGCCATGTGTCCCAGCGAGGGCGAGGGGCCGGTGTGGCTGGGTGGCCTCTGCGCCGTCGACGACGGCGACGGTGAGGTGCTGGTCGCCCACTACTCGCGGGTGCGCGGCTTGGAGGCGCTCCTGGAGCACGGGATCGCGGTGTTCGACGAGGGGGACCAGGTCTTCGACAAGCACACGACCTTCGACCTGGAGCGCCGCTGGCAGGCCGTGGAGGGCCACCCCATCCGGGAGGGCGAGTATCTACTCCTCCCGACTCCCTTCGTCGGCGCGCGATGCCGAGCGACTTTGGACGCCGTAACGGATCAGGATGCGTACGAGGCCTTCACCTGCCTGGAGCCGGGTGCGAGCTTTGCTGGCGCGGAATCCCGGATCGAGCGCGATGGGAATGGCGAGCCGCTATGGGGCTTCAAGGCGGGCACCGACCCCGTCGGCCAGATGGAGGAGCGGGAGCTGATGGAGGCCGGGCTCATCGACCGGGACCGGGCTCGCTTCGATGTCCGGGACGCCGAGACGGGCCGGCAAGTGCGACTCGCCTCGGGCTCCGTGGCGTGGAACGAGTACCGCCGGCGGTGGATCATGATCGCGTGCGAGTCCTTCGGCGACCGGTCCTTCCTGGGAGAGATCTGGTACCTGGAGGCCGACGACCCCACGGGCCCGTGGAGCGACGCCGTTCGCGTCGTGACCCACGACCGCTACGGCTTCTACAACCCGGTGCACCACCCGTTCCTGGACCGGGACGGAGGCCGGCGGATCTACTTCCAGGGCACCTACACCCAGATGTTCGAGGGGGATGTAGCCAAGACCCCGCGGTACGAGTACAACCAGATCATGTACCGGCTGGACCTTGCCGATGAGCGGCTGCGGACCAGGGAGTAGGCGTCCCGCCGGCTCCCCAGCGCCTTGAAGATGCGCGGGCCTGAGGCGGGAGCCCCGCTCTGGTCTCTCCAGTCGCGCAGGCGATGGGAGAGAGCAGGAGTGAGGGCGGACCTGGACCGCGTGAGCAGGCCAATGAGGCCCACAGCCAGCACGCACCGCCACCTGCGGCGCCTGCCGCCCACTCGGAGATCGTGCTATCCGGAGGCACGCCGCGCCACTCCAGCCACGAGCGGCCGGGTTACCGACCCGCCATCTCCCGAAGCAGCAGCGCGTCCAACGCGGGTAGCGTCACGGTACCGCCTACCGGCGAGCCGTCATTGACCTGGGGCGACTGCTCAGCGGTGCCGGCGATCCGGGCGAAGGTCCGGCCCGGGAATAGCTCGGCCAGGTCGAACTCGTACGGTGTCGAACCGGGGTTGGCGAGCACCACTCCGCCCTCATACTCCCGGACCATGGCATCGCCGCCGACGTGGACAGTGAGCGTCTCCACCACCAGGTCGGCCCCCGGCTCCAGATCGAAGCTCACGTCCACCGGCCCCGGCCCGCAGCCGTGGAAGGCGAAGGTCGCCTCGAAGAGGTCCTCGCCCACCCACGTCATGCACATCCCGCTGAGCCGCTCGGGCGCGCCGGCGCGGAGCGCGGCAGCGGTCGCGACCCGTGCCTCGCCCCAGAACCCGTGGTCGGCGGTGGTGTCGCCCTCCGGGCCTGGGGTGGCCTCGAACCTCAGGATGACGTCCTGCGCCGCCCATGGCGACAGGTCCACCCGATGCTCGGCCCAGCCGTAGGCGGTGTGATGCTCCTCGAAGATCAGCTCCGGCTCGGCACCATCGACCAGAACGCGGTACGTCAGGCCGTCGCTCTCCGAGGGCGCCGGCCGCAGCCCCGCCGAGAAGGCCAGCACCGGATCCTCGGCGGGCACGGTGACCTCGGCGGTCCAAGCCGTCGTTCCCGTCGCGCCTTGGTAGGGTGGATGGACGAAGTACCCGACCCTGGCATCGCCCTCGATCTCGGCGTTCAGCATGTAGTGCAGCGAGGCGCCCGTCGCTCGGTCGAGGGGCTGATCCTGGCCGCCTTCGAGCTGCATCACGGCGGCGTCGGCGATGTCGGCGCGCATCAGATCGCCCGCCGGGCGGGCACTCACCCGCAGAGATCGCTCGGCCGGGCCGCCATCGGTCACCGTGCAGCGAGCTGTGGCCGAGAGGACCACGTCCCGGCCGGCGACGGGGATGCTGCCCATCTCGAAGTGCACCGCACCCGAAGACCC
>WJIW01000606.1 GCA_014730065.1 Armatimonadia bacterium
ACCCTGGACGACCGTGGGGTTGCCGCCGTTGGCGTCGA
Source organism: Armatimonadia bacterium (assembly GCA_014730065.1). Taxonomy (GTDB): domain Bacteria; phylum Armatimonadota; class Zipacnadia; order UBA1398; family UBA1398; genus UBA1398. The sequence continues at coordinate 39 of WJIW01000606.1, forward strand.
TGAAGTAGTTCTCGGCATTGCTCGGCAGCCCGTTGATCCAGCCGGACATCTGCTGCTCGGCCGTCTCCTCGCTCAGGTCGAGCTGCTCCTGGTCAGTCTGCAGCTCGCCATCCACCGCGTAGAGGATCCGCGGAGTGATGAAGAACACCAGCTCCTGAGGCGTGCGATCCACCGTGCGGTGACGGAACAGCTCACCCAGGACCGGGATCTCCGAGAGCAAGGGCACCTCGCGGAGGGTCTCGATCTCGTTCTCGCTCACCAGACCGCCGATGACGATGGTCTCGCCATCCTGCAGGATCAGGTCCGTCTCGGCCTCGCGCTTCCGGATGTTCGGGAAGCCGTTGGTGAAGCCGGACACGGAGGACGACTCGGCCCGCAGATCGAGCCGGACGCGCCCGTCCTCGGTGATGGTGGGCGTGAACTCCAGGATGATACCCACATCGACGGTCTCCACATTGAACACGGGCTGGGAGCCGGCGGACGTGGGCTGGAGCACCTGGAAGCGGAGCTCGTCACCGATCTGGATCTTGCTGTCGGAGCCATCCACGGCCCGCAGCGAGGGATTGGCAAGCAGCTTGCTCTTGCTGCGATCCTCCGAGAGGAAGATGTTGGCATTGAACTGCAGGTTCCGCCGCGAGAAGCTGCCGAAGGCGATGTTGTCGAAGCCCTCACCCTCGGGATCCGTCACGCCGTTCTCCGTGAGGGACGTGCTGCCGAAGTTCCACTCCAGGCCCTTGTCCTTCAGGTAGCTGCGGTTCACATCGGCGATGATGGCTTCGATGACGACCTGGTGGGGCGGGACATCGATCTGCTCCAGCAGGGCCATCGCCCGATCCACGGCCCACTCGGGACCCGTGATAACGAGGCAGTGGGTACCCGCCTCCTCGGTGATCACCAGGAGGCTGCCGGCAGTGGCGCCCGCGGGGGTGGGAGTGGTTCCCGTGGGCTGGCCGGGCACGCCCGGCACTGGCATGGGACCCGCGCCGGGGCCGGTGGGCAGATTCGTCGGCTGGCCGTTGGCTCCCGTGGGGACCGCGGTGTCCGCCGGCGGCGTCACATCGGGCACGGTGGCCGGGCCATCGGCGAACACGCCATCGGCGCCGCCGAACTGGTTGAAGACGCCCGCGGGGGCGGGGGGCGCCGCGGCGCCGGCGGTGGCACCGGGCTGGCCCACCGAGGCCAGGGTCGTCATCATCTGATGCTTGAAGATGTCATCCAAAGCCTGCTTAGCCGTCGCCGTGTCGACGTAGCTCAAGACCCGGCGCTCGGTGACAATGTCCTGGCCACCCACGCTGATGGCGTCGGGGAGATCGGTCTGGGCGATGATGTCCATCGCCTCGGCCACCACGATCGAGGGGCCGGTCACCTGGAGCATATCGCCGCTGGTGGAGAGATCCAGGGACGGGTGCAGGTTCAGGCCGTCGATCATCTCGGCCACGTAGCCCGCGTCCTCGTGCTTGATGGCCACGGTGCGGGTTACCGCCTGGCTCTCGTCGGCCTTGTCCCACTCAGCCAGCTTAGCCATGGCCTCGGCCACGTCCTCCTCGGGCCCCATGACGATGATCGTCTTGGTGTCCGGGATGCGCCGGATCTTGACCGCGGTGCCGGCGTAGGCCTGCTCCGCGACCTTGGTCAGGCCATCCACGTGCCGGGACTGGACAACATACTCTTCCACGGCCTCGGCATCGGTGACCAGCGAGTGGTCCACGGCCTTGGCGTGGGTGATGGCGGCCTGAACGTCGGTCGAGGTGCCAGTCACGATCAGGGTCTGGTCCTCGACTCGAGTCGCGACGGCGGGGAAGACCTCGTTCACGGCCGCCGAGACCACGGAGACTCCGAGCCGGGAGGGCTTGTAGGTGTCGCTGACGATACGCCCGCCTTGCCGCTCCAGCTCGGCGAGCAGCTCCAGGGCCGAGTTCACGACGGCCCGGGGGCCCTTCAGCACGATCTGCTGGCTGTTGGGCCGGGGATGGACCGTAAGCCCGCTCGGGTAGACCTCGATGAGGAAACTGGTGAGCTGCTGGGGATCGCCCGAGTTCATCGTATAGGGCTGGGTGACCTGACCCTCGGAGACGGGACCGTCGGGGCTGGTGAGGGTATCCGCCTGGATGAGGGTATCCATGGCCGCCTGCACGTCCTCGGCATCGCCGGCGATAACGATCACACCGGCCTGCTGATAGACCTGCACGAGAACCCTGGGATGGAGCGTGTTCAGGAGCTGGGTGTACTGGTCCAAGGACTCCTGATCGGTGAACTGGGGCGAGTAGCTCTGCACCGCGCCGTCGCCTCCGGGGATGGGGCCGCCGCCATCCTGGGCCCGGCTGGTGATGACGTAGGTGGTTCCACGCTTGTACCAGACCAGGTCCTTGATGCTGCAGATGATGTCGATGGCTTCCTCGGCGGTCACGTCGGACATGGTAACCGAGATGTCCCCGGTCACGCTGTCATCGATGACGATGTCCACGTCGGCGTAGTAAGCGATGGCCGTCAGAGCCGTCTGGACCGGCGACGAGGGAATGTCCAGGGAGATGGTCCCCTCGCGCAGGTAGACGGGCATGGTGCCCATGCCGGGGGCAGCGCCCGTAGGCAGGGCGGGAGCGGTGGACGGCTGGGATCCGCCGCCACTGTCGGGGCGCCGGGGCCCGGGGATGGCCTGGTAGCCGCCGCCTTGCTCGACGACGGTGCCGGTGCCACCGATGGGCTCCCAAGTGACGCCCGCAACGCCCGGCGCGGACAGCCCGGTACTCGGCCGGTCCTGGCCCGCGACCACGGTGGTCGCCTGACCCGAGTCATCCTCGGGGCTTACGGCCGGCTCGGGGCCCAACGGAGCGGACTGGGCGGCGCCCAAAGCCATCTCGAGCACATCGTCCGAGCGCGGACCGGCCAGCTCCAAGGGCGTCGGGCCGAGGTCGGGGTCGAAGGCCGGGACGATGATCTCCAGTCCATGGCCCTCGGCCGCAGGCACGACCTGGCACTCCGAAGCGGTGCGGCAGACCACAGTCAGCGTGGCGCCGGGAGTATCGCCGGGTACGGGAACCATGGATACGGCGCGCACATTGCCGGTCTTGCCCTCGGGCAGGGACAGGTCGATGGCCTCGGCCATCTCCACACCGGCCAAGGTGATCTCGAGGACCGTGCCCGACGGCGAGTCGGCACGATACTCCACGGGCCCGCTGGCCCGCAGCCCGATGTGGGTCCGGCCGTCCTCATCGATCGAGGTGCCCGCGCCGCTGATGACGACCAAGCCATTCTCAACGGTCGCCGGCGCCTGGGGACCGGGCACATCCGCGGGCTCGGGGCTCGCGGACTCGGGCTTGGGGCTCGGCGCAGGGCCGCGCTCCTCGATGGGTGTCGGTGCCTGATCGGGGGCCGCGGCATGATCCACGCCCACCCTCAGGGTGCCTTCGTCGGTGTACCCGATGCGCACCCGAGATCGGGTACGGAGGTACACGGCAAGGAGGGTTCCGGGCTCGCCCAGTTTCTCATGGGCATCGAGAACCAGGACCTTCGCCACGGGACCTTCGGGGGAGCCGAGGGCGCTCGGTGACCCGAGGAGGGCCTCGGTCGGAGTCACGCCCGGGAGGGTGACGACGACCCGCATGGGGTCGTTGCGCCTCTCGGTGGTGAACTCCGGCTTCCCGTTGATGGCGAGGTCGATGTAGACCTCACCCTCGTGCTCGTCGAGCTGCACGCCGCTGGCGGCCAGCCCCTCCGTCTGAGCGAAGGAGGCGGCCGACCCGACGAGTAGCATGCTCGCTACCGTCAGCGTCGTAAGCACCCCTAAGGCCGTCGTCCTGTTTCGTCTTGGAGCCATGAAGTTCACTGCCCAGCCCCTCCAATCGACTGCAGGGTTACCGTCTCTCGTCCGCTCTCCAAGGTGACTGAGCCGCGGTCGATGGATAGCACCCTCATGGGTTTCCCTTGGACAGAAAGCTGCTGTCCCTGGCGCACATAGTAGGGTCGCGTGCCGTCGGTGATGATCGCCGTCGTGCCTCCGTCGGCCCCTACGATGGTGCCCGTGACTTGCAGCTCCTGCTGCCCACTCCGGGACGGACGGGCGAGATCGCCGCCGCCCGTTCCTGGTGAAGCAAACTTCATGAACACGTCGCTGGTTCGATCGGGCTCGGAAGAAACCACTTCGACCTCGCCACCCGGCGGCTGCGTGCCCGGGGGCGGAGGCGTAACCGGCGGAGTCGCCGTCCCATTCCCGCCTGGACGCGTGGCCGGAGGAACGTCGCGCGGCTGGCCCGGCGCGGGGGTGATGCGGCGGGGCTGGGAGCCGTCCTCGCCTTCGTCAGCGGCGGCCTCCTCGCCATCCTCACCATCGCCGGCATCCTCGCCTTCACCGGCGTCGGGGGCGTCCTCGGCATCGGGGATCTCCCTCGGTGTGGTGGGGCGTGTCCGGCCACCGGGCCGAGCAACACCGGGCCGCTCGATGCCGCCACCCTCCTTGGGCCGGAAGGGGCTCTGTCCACTCTCGATCTGCATCTCCGCGGGCTCCAGGTCGCGCTCGGGAAGATCGGACTCCTCGGCCTCGGTGCCGTTGGGCCCGGCGGCCCCTCCCTCGTCGGCGCCCTCCGCGCTGGCCACGGTCTCCTCGGCGGGAGCGGGCGGCGGCGGCTCCTTACCCGATAGGAAGAACCACCCTCCCCCCACTACCACGAGGACTACCAGAACCGCCAGAATCACATACTGAATGGTGGGCGGCTTCTGTGCTCCCGCGCTTGTCTGTTGGGCCATCTCTCTCTCGCCTCCCAGGTGCTCCAGGGCAGCCGGCTACCGGCTAGCCGGCATCGCTCTCGGTCTCATCGTCATGGCGTGCCGTGGTGGTCTCCGCGGGCTCTAGGGCCGGGACCCCATCCGCCTCGGCATCGGTGGGCAGAGGCTGGAAGGGGAAGTAGCGGCAGTTCAGCGTGGCCTCGAGAATGGGATCATCGGTGGGCATGTCCTCATAGAACTCCGGCTCCACATCCAGGGCCCGTACGCTGATGTTGGAGACCACGACCAGCTCGGGGAAGAACCAGCCGGGCTGGCCTCGCTCAGTAGGTACCTCGAAGCCCGACAAGCCCACAATGAACATCTGGATGTTCTGCATGTGGCCGCGGATCCGGAGGTCCACCTTCTTGATGTCGGCGACCTGCCGGATGGTCTGCAGGCGCTCCAGGTACGCCTCGTCGCCCGACCACTTCCGCTCTTGCACGGGATCGGCCGAGGCCTGGTCATCGCCCGAGTTCTCGGGCCGCTCCTCGGTGGGACGGGGGGCGTACGCCGTGAGCTGCCAGAGGTCGAAGGTGCAGCCCGTGTACTCGGCCAGCTTCTGGAGGTCGCGGTAGAAGGTGGGCTCGTACTCGTCCTCATGGACGTAGCTGAACCCATCCTGGGGGACCGGTGCATCCTCCTGCAGGACCAGGTTGTACCGGGCCAGCTCTTGGCTGAACTGGCTGGCCTTGCCCTCCCACTCGCCGCGCTCGCTGATGAGTGTCTCGATCTCATCCAGACGGGTACCCAGCTCCTGGTTCTCCTGGCGCAGACCCGCCTCTTGGTTCTTCTGTACCGAGCGCATGACCAGCATCAATGCTCCGCTGCCCATAGCCACGACGACGAAGAGCACCACTGCGAAAATCTTGGTCATCTTGGTCGACTGGTCCATTACTGGAAGTTCACCCCAATCGGCTCTCGCATCGTCGCTTCTATCGTGAACACGATGATCTGCGTGCCCGTCTGATCATCGGCCTGAAGCTCGGCCGACGGCATGGTCACGCCCGTGGGATCGAAGGAGTAGTTGAGGGTCGTGAGTGTGCGCTCGAAGGCGCTGACCTCATCCTGCGACGCCCCAGCGCCCTGGATCGTGCACAGGTGCTCGTAGGTCGACGAGTCGAAATCGGTCTGGATCTGCTCGACCCAGACGCCGCTTCGGCGCGGCACGGCCTCATTGAGGTCATAGAGCAGGCCACCCCAGCGGTAAGCCGTGTCCTGGACCTCGTCGGCCAGACCGACCAGGGGCTCGAGCTGCTCGGCGCGCTGCTTGATGCGGCGCACCTCCTCGGCCTCGCCCTGCTTGGTGGCGATGGCGTCCTTCTTCCGCTGTATCTCGTGCTTCAACCCACCCAGAGTGGAGGCGGCCGAGAAGATCCAGACGCCCGCCACCACGAGACACAAGAAGGACGCGACGCCGGACACCATCCACCAAACTCGCTTCTGCGCGGCGGACTCCAGCCGTTGGCGAATAAGGTTGACCTTCAGCATCGGTGACCACTCACTCCCTGACTTACCTGCTGCGGGCATCCCCCGCCGGAGGATGCCGCTCGCCCCGAGCGGGTCGGAGCCTAGCCTAGCTCGCGCGCTGCCGCCGCTCCATCACGACCCCGAAGATCGACGAGTCCACGGCAAACTGGTACTGACCCAGGTGCGGGGTCAGGGCCAGTCCGACGGCCACGGAGCTCGAGGGTGCGCACAGCTTCACGTACCGGGGATCGAACTCCCGAGTATCGACGGCCAGGCTGTCGAACACGTTGACAACCGTCGCCGGCACGCCCAAAGCTCGACTGAGGTATGTGTCCACGTTGCGGAGCATGCTGCTGCCCCCCGTGAGGAGCACCTCGTCGATAGCGGCGGGCTCGGCGCTGTCTTGGTAATGGGTCTGGTAGTAGTTGATGGACAGGCGAAGCTCGCGGGTGAAGTCATCCATCTCCCGCATCATCACCGACGAGACCTCGCGCTCCTCGGGCGATAGCCCCGCGAGCTCCGGCTCCGTCACGGCGACGCCATTGTACTCCTTCTTGCGCTCGGCCTCGGCGTGGTTGAGGCTCAGCCCCTGGGCCACGGCACGGGTGAAGGTGGTGCCGGCCACGGGCAGGTGGCGAGAGAGCACGTAGTCGCCCCGCCGCACGATGGTGATGTCACTGTAGGAGTCGCCCAAGCGAACGATGGCCACGGTCTTGACGAACAGATCCGTCCGCTGACTGGCGTAGATGAGGCTCCGCAGCAGCGCGAAGGCCTCCACGTCCACGGCCACGCACCGCAGCCCCGCCGACTCTATGGCCTGGACCTGGGAGTTCACCGCCGACTTGGGCGCCGCGACCACTACTACATCCTGCACTCGGCCTTCGTCCGTGACCCGCTCGCCCACTAGCTGGGGCTCGACAACGCAATCCTGAATGGGCGGCGGCATCCACTTCTCGGCTTCCCAGACCACCGTCTGGCGGAGCCGGGCCGTGGGCATGGGCGGGAAAGACTGGGCCCTGGCGTTCACCCGGGGCCCGCCCACTGCGGTGATCACCTGGGCGCCGGGACGAACCCCCGTGGCGGCGAGCAGCTCCCTGATACACTCGGCGACCTCCAGAGGGTCCAGCACCTCCCCGTCCCGCACCGTTCCGGGCGTAGTGCGGGTGGAAGCCAGCACCTCCAGCTTCGGGGGCCTACCGGGTGCAAGCTGGGCCATCTTGACCGAGTACGACCCGATGTCCAGGGCGAGCAGCGGAGTTGGCATTGGGCTCAAGTCCTTTCGGCGCGAATCCGCCTCGGCCCGCACGCGATGCGCGGGCAAGACGAGCGGCGCCTCTCGAATCAGCTAACGCCGCGGAGCCCCGGCGGGTTCGCCGAGGCAGTGTGGCGGAATGGTGCGGACGTGCCCCGGGGCTCAGAAGTCTGACTTCCCCGGGTGGCAGGAGTTCCGCCCCGTCCCTCCAATACGGAATTAGTTGTTTTGTGCAACATTCATATACCACATGCCGCAGCCGACGCCGCGCCGGGCGCCACCATCTCCGCCCCCTCAGGGAGCCGAGCCGATAGAGCGCGCCATGCAGTCCGGGCCAAGAGTGGAACGTCGTCGCGCCCGGACCGGTTCACCGCCCGTGGCCGCCAACTGACTCACTTCGCCACGAGCGGACCTGGGGCCTCGCGCCGGGCGCCGACAAGGGCACGGCCCTCCGGACGTAGAACCGGCAGTCGAATCCCACGCCATCACTGGCAATGGAGGAGAATCGACACATGGGCTACCTGGCCGGAATCGACATCGGCACCAGCGGAACCAAGACGCTCATCATAACCGACGCGGGCGAGGTCGTCGCCAGCGCAACGGTGGAGTACCCCCTGCTGACCCCGCGCCCGGGATGGGCCGAGCAGCACCCCCAGGACTGGTGGCAGGCGTCGGTGGACTCGCTCAGGCAGGCCGTGGTCGAGGCGGGCATCTCGGGCACCGACATCCAGGGCGTGGGCCTATCGGGCCAGATGCACGGCAGCGTCTTCCTCGATGAGAAAGGCCAGGTCATCCGCCCGGCCCTCCTCTGGTGCGACCAGCGCACCGGGGCCCAGTGCGACTGGATCAACGAGACGGCGGGCGAGAGCCTGGTCGTCGAGGAGACCTCCAACCCCGTCCTCACTGGCTTCACCGCACCTAAGATCATCTGGCTGAGGCAGAAGGAGCCCGAGAACTACGCCAAGATGACCAAATGCCTGCTCCCCAAAGACTACGTGCGGTACCGCCTTACGGGAGAGTTTCACTCCGAGGTCTCCGACGCCTCCGGCACCGCGCTGTTCAACGTGAAGGAGCGTCGGTGGTCCACAGCGCTACTGAATAAGATCGATCTGGACCCGTCGGTACTCCCAGAGGTCCACGAATCCCCCGTGGCCAGCGCCGTGATCTCGGGCGAGGCGGCGGAGCTGATGGGCCTCAAGCCGGGCACGCCCGTGGTGGGCGGCGGCGGCGACCAAGCCGCGGGCGCCGTGGGCAATGGCATCGTCTCCCAGGGCATCGTCAGCTCCACCCTGGGCACCTCGGGCGTCCTGTTCGCCTTCCTGGAGGAGCCCCTCGTCGACCCCGAGCTGCGCACCCATACCTTCTGCCACGCCGTGCCCGGCAAGTGGCACGTCATGGGTGTCATGCTCTCGGCGGGCGGGTCCTTCCGCTGGATACGCGATACCTTATGCGGCGCCGAGCGTGACGTATCGGCCAACCTCGGCCAGGATCCGTACGTTCTGATGTGCGAGGAGGCCGCGGCGGCGCCCGCCGGATGCGAGGGCCTGGTCTTCCTGCCCTACCTTACCGGCGAACGGACCCCGTACCCCGACCCCGCGGCCAAGGGCGTCTTCTACGGCCTCCACCTGCGCCACCAGCGGGCCCATATGATCCGCGCGGTCATGGAGGGCGTGGCCTTCGGCATGAAGGACAGCTTCGACATCCTCGACGCAATGGGCGTCCCCATGACCCAGGTCAGGGCCTCGGGCGGCGGCGCCCGGAGCCCTCTATGGCGGCAGATCCAGGCGGACGTCACGGGCCGGACGCATTCGGTCATCAACGTGGAGGAGGGACCCGCCCTAGGCGTGGCGCTCCTGGCGGGCGTGGGCACCGATGCATGGGGTAGCGTGGAGGAGGCGTGTGAGGCGGCCATCGATGTGGTCGGTAGCACCGAACCGATCCCCGAGAACCGGGACCTGTACGCCAAGTGCCATCCCATCTACCAGGGCCTGTACCGGGACCTGTCGAGCCGATTCCAGGAGACGGCGAAGCTGTTCGAGTAGTGGTTGGACCAACGGCTCGTGGGCCGCGGCTAGATCAAGCGGCTCACGAGGGCGAGGGCTACCCCACCCTCACCATGAACCGATTATCGCCCATGCGGATGGCTTCGACGCGCACATCGCGAAGATCGGGCGTCACCACATCGACTCCCGCCTTCTCCAGCTCCTCCGCGGGCCGGTAGGTAGCCACGCCCACGACTTGCATGCTCGCGGCCTTCGCGGCCTCGATGCCGGCCGGGGCGTCCTCGAAGACCACGCAAAGCTCGGGCTTGGACTCCAGCTTGATGGCCGCCTGGAGGAAGCACTGAGGGTCGGGCTTGCCCCGGTCCGTGTCCTCGGCGGTGATGAGCACCGGAGGATCGGGGAGCCCGAGGGCCTGGAGCCGAGCCTCGGCCGTGGGGCGCACGGCGGACGTAACTACGGCCCAGTGGGGTGATGGCATGCGCACCAGCAGCTCCTTGGCTCCGCTTACGAGCCGCACGCCCTCCATGTCCTGGGCTTCGGCCTCGTTGTAATTCTGAGCCTCGACCTCGGCGTTCAGGTCGGGGGCCACGATGGAGATGATCTCCCGGGCCCGGCGGCCGTGACAGACCCGCATGATGGCATCCACGTCGATCCCATGGGGCTCGGCCCACCGCTCCCATTGCCGCCGGATGGCCTCCGACGAGTCCACAAGCACGCCATCCAGATCCATCAGCACCGCTTGGCATTCGGTATGCATGCGCCACGCCTCCCTGCTACCGATTAGGATAACAGACTCGCGAGGGGAACCGGACGCCGAGTGGCGAACACGGGTCCTCCGAGGATCCGAAGGAGGCCACTTCCGATGTACTCGCCCTGCCTGTATATAGGTGCCCTGCTGCTCACCGGGCCCGCCAGCTCCGAGCCACAGATCCTGGGCTGCACCGTCACGCCCCACGTTCCCGCCCCCGCCATGCGCTACCACCGCGAGCCGGACTTCGGGCCCGGCGCCCTGGTCCGCGTCTTCCTTCGGGCCGGCGCCAACGGCGGCCCCGCGCGCTCGGAGCTACGCTTCGACGGCCACGAGCCCATGGCCCTGGTCGGGGAAGGGGAGTGGGCCTGGACCGACATGCCCGGCGACGAGCCCTACGCCCGCAAGCCCCTCCCACCGGGGGCGCTGACGGTCCTCACCTTCAACACCCGGGCGCCGGAGTGGGCGCCTCCTCGCGACGTGACCCTAACCGCCGGCGGCACGGAGCTGCCCCTCGCCCTGACCGAGCCCGATGTGTGGCTGGAGGCCCTGACCTTCCTGGGGCCGGGCGATGACGTCCATCCCGATCGTATGGTCGTGCACCTTCACAATGCCTCCGATGGCGCCGTTCGCCTCGAGCGCGCCCGGCTCTGGCTCCCCCGCGACCGTGCCGACTGGACGGTCCTCTACCCCGGCGAGATGCTCACCGACCTGCACGGTTTCCGAGGCGACGAGATCATCCCACCGGGCGATATGGGCGGCGCGGTCATCCACACGGGCCCCCTACCACTCACCCACTGCGCCCTCGAGCTGGTCGTCTACCGCGAGTCGGGCGAGCGTGCGACGCTATGGGCGAATCAGAAGATCCGCGCCGAGAAGTTCGACATCTCCGGCGGCTGGATCAGCTCCGCCAGCGCGCCCGGCGGCGCGAGCACACTGCTCAGGGAGCCCTTCCTCAAGACCATGAAGCGGCTCCACATCAATACGGGCCATATCGGCCCCGTGGCCGGCTACACCGATGACACCAGCAGCGGCAGCCTGTACGATCGCTACCCCATCAAGTACTTCTGGGCCCTGGAGCCCATCGAGGCCTTCGACACCGAGGAGATGCTGCCTAGAATCCACGCCGCAGAGTACATGGGCGAGCCCCAGTACGGCGGGGGCCAGCCCATCGCTCCCCAGGAAGTCTTCGAGGGCCTGCGCCGCTACCGCCCCACGCGGGTATCGAGCACCATCACGCTGAGCGATGCCTCCGATTGGCGCCTCTACGCCGGACTGTCCGACTACCCCCACTACGACGCCTATCGCGTCAATGCCCCCGCCGCCGACGTGTGGTGGAAGTACGAGCGGTGGGGCGAGGAGCGGATCCGATGGGCCGCACCCCTGGAGACCATCGGTGATATGACCCGAGCCCTGCGCGAGATGTCCCGCCCCGCGCCCATCGCCTACTGGTCCCAGGGAGCCGGTGGCTGGGACTCCTACGACGGGCGGCAGCGCACCTCACCCACCCCCGAGGAGCTGCGCCTCCAGGCCTACCATGCCCTGGCGGCGCGCATCACCTCACTCTACTGGTTCAACCTCAGCCTCAACTCCCTAACCAAGTTCCCAGACCTCATGGACCCCATCACCGAAGTGGGCCGGGAGATCCGGATGCTGGACCGCCACTACCTTACGGGCGCGGTCTACGACTACCACAGGTTGATGGACGGCGATGATCCCGACTGGGACCTCTACACCATCGCCGGGCCCGACGCCGGCCTGCTCTTCGCCCTCGACCTGGCGTACGGCCCCGACTATACCGAGAAGGTGTTCAGGTTCGGGGAGGCGCGGAGGGCCGAGTTCGTCTTCGAGCTCCCCGCGTACCTCAGGCGGCCCGCGGAGATCTTCCGGGTGGATGCCAACGGCGTCTATCCCGTGGAATGGGAGCATACCGAGGATGGGGTGCTCATCCGCGACCGGCGCTCGGAGGTCGGCATCTATGTGGCCTCGCCCGAGCCGGGGCTGGCCCAAGCCATCGAGGCGCGGCGGCTGGAGCTGGTCGCGTACGAGGAAGCCCTGGGCTTCGATCCCGGCAGCGATCCCGACGACTTGGCCACATTGAGGGCGCTCAAGATGGACAGCGACTAAGTCGGTCCTCCAGTGCCGACGCCGCCTCCATGACAGCATCGGGACCCGGGCTACCCGCATGGGTGAGCTGGCGGAGCACTGCGGTCGGCTCCTGCCACCGGTCCACATCGGCCGCGTCCGGCAGGATGTCCACCTCGGCCTCCGCTAGGGCGCGGGCCAGAGCCTCGGGCGATACCCGGTCAGGCGACCCGGACTCCACGCTCAGGGCCACGGCCCGCTCGATGATACGCTTAGCCGCCCGGAAGGGCAGGCCGTGCTCTCGGCAGAGCGCCTCGGTGAGGGGCGTGGCGCCGATGAAGCCGCGGCCGGCCAGCCGGGCCATGGCTTCGGGATGGACCGCCATCGTCTCGAGCACAGCGGCCATGATTCCGAAGCACGGCTCGCCCTCGCGCACGGCATCCATGACCATGTACTTGGTCCACTGCTGCTCCCGGTTGTAGCCCGCGATGCTCCGGCCGGGGAGGGCTCTCAGGCCCGCGCTGTAGCCCGAAACGGACGCTGCCCGCGCTTTGATGACCTCCAGGGAATCGGGGTTGCGCTTCTGGGGCATGATCGACGAGCCGGTACTGAACCCGTCCGAGATGGTGATACAGCCGAACTCGGTGGTGCTGAGCAGAATCAGTGTCGCCGCCAGGCTCGATACGTGCAGCACACCCAGCTCCAGCGCGCCGACCAGCTCCGCCTCGGCCTCCCCCCGGGTATGCACGGGATCGAAGGAGACCTCATCGACGCCAGGAAAGCCCAGCAGCTCCGCCACGCGGCGGCGGTCGATGGGGAATGTGGTGCCGTACCCCGTGACCGCGCCCAAGGGGCAGCGGTCGAACCGCGCGAGCCAGTCGGCCATCCGCTCCGCCGTACGGATAACGCCACCGGCCATGCCCACTAGCAGGTGCCCCAAGCTCGTAACCGTGGCGTGCTGGTGGTGGGTGAACCCCGGCATCAGGGTCTCACGGTGCTCGCGCCCCAAGTTCAGAAGCACCTGGGCGAGGCGCCGGGCCTCGCCGGCGATGCAGCGAGCGGCATCGCGCTCCCAGAGGCGCATGTCCAGAAGAACCTGATCGTTGCGGCTGCGCGCGGTGTGGAGGTGTCCCGCATGGTCCTCGCCGATGCGCCTGGCCAGCTCTCGCTCGACGTTCGTGTGGACGTCTTCCAGGGCTGGGTCGAGCCGGAATCCGCCGGCTTCGTGGTCGCGGCGAATCGCCTCCAGGCCCTCCACGATTCGGCGGGCCGATTCCGCGGGGATAATCCCCACCTCGGCCAGCATAGTGGCATGGGCGATGCTTCCCGCGATGTCATACGGGATCAGCACCTCGTCGCACGCTGGCACGGAGACCACATCCCGGCCAGCCATGAACCCAAGCACCTCGTCGGTCGGCGCGCTCTCGAACCGTCCGCCCCACAGCCGCTTCGTCTCGTCAGCCATCTAACACTCTCCCGAACTCCGGGCTCTCGCCTACCCCCCGTAAGATCACGGGGGAAGCGAACCGCGGGCCTACCACCATGCATAGCCTGCCGCGTCCAGAAGCTCCTCAGCCAACTGGGCGCCCGCCTCCTCCGGCGGCACGTTCGTCTCGGTGACCACCTCACGTCGAACCGGCGGCGCGTCGGCTCCATCCGCCGGGGGGACTACGCCTCGCAGCACATGTTGGGCACCGAGGATGGAGCAGTCAATGCCCACCGGCGGGTCGTCCAGTAGGTCGAGCGGATCGCCCGCGGCCTGGGAGCGAGCGAGTCCGGCGATGAGGCCCACCAGGGCCGCGTGCTCGGCACGAAGGCAGATCCGTGTTCGCGGATCGTCGAGCTCCTTCAGTGGCGCCACATCGTCCGGCTCCCCGACCACCATCCATATGCCGCACAGGGGCTGATGGAGACATGCCCGGGCAGGTATGGGCCGCCCCGGCAGAGCATCGTCCTCGATGAGCCCCAGCGGCGCGGCCAGGCACGCCGCCGACCCGTCCAGCACCTCCTGGAGTGCAGCTTCGAGATCGCCCTCCCGCCGCCAGTGCACGCCCGGCTGGGCCGCCGCAAGCTGGCGACGGATCCCCTCGGAATGGGCCAGCCCCCTGGCCCCCTCGGGCATCTCCCGCAGCGGGCCCCCATCGCGTGAGTGCAGCATGATGTGATGGTCGGGGCGTCGCAGGATCACGGCGTCGGCGAGGGCCCGATCCATCCACACGGCCAGTGCCAGGGCGGGGCACGCCAAGACGTCCCCGCGGCTGTGCTCGTACGGATTATCCTCAAGCGCGAGCTGGTCACGGGGGCCGAGAAGGTGGCTGAGTCGCCGGCGGGCCTCAAGCTCGTGGGCTGCTGGGGCGGAGATCACCATGCCACTAGCCCCCGAAGCTCGGCCGGAGGATGCTGATGCGCCGGGTACGCCACGCCCGAGCGAGGGTGGTCTGGCTGGGCGGGGCCTCGTGAGTATGGATCACCATGTCGTCCACATCCAGCTCGCCTTCGGACCGGCCTGGGCCGTCCCGGAGGAGCACCGCGGCGTGCTCTCCCCACAGCACGATGTCGCCCGGCAGAACGCCCTCCGCCGACCACTGCACGCGCCGGCCATCGCTCTCATACACCCCTGGTCCCGCGGGATCGATGCTGTCGTAGATGGTCCGGGTCACGTTCTCCAGTCCGTAGGTATTGGAGTACCGCACGTTCTTGCCCATCTTGCGCATGGCTCCGTAGATGAGGTCGGGCCCGTCGGCGCCGATGAACAACTCGGTCTGGTGCCGCTCGGTGTTGCGCTCGCCTCGGTCCGAGGCGCTGGCGAAGATGTATGGCACATTGCCCCAGGCGAAGAGCCACCCCAGGAAGGTATCGTCCGGTCGGAGCGACAGCCGCGGCACCTCGGGCGAGATGCCCACGGTGAGCATCGCGTCCTTGCCCGTGGATTCGAGGGACTTGGTGATCTCGCCCTGGGTATTCGCCAGAGCCACGCTGACCTTGTACCGCATGGTGCCATAGCCGGGCAGGGACGGCTCGTGAGCGACCGGGGTCACATCGCCGGGCACGGTCCACTCGTTCGCCCACTCCAGGACGGGGGACTCCACGTACTCGAGCTCCGCCATGGAGAAGGTGCCGCCCCGGCGATTGCTCAGCGAGACCTCGGTGGGCTCGACCTTGTACCACCGGATGTTCAGGGGTCCGAACTCGTCCTCGGGCCAGGGCTGGAGCATGTCGGCTGGGATGAGGGTATTGGCCCAGTAGGCTTGGGGCGCGTTCGAGTAATAGGTGTTCCCACCCTCGCCGCCTCGGCGGCATTGCAGCAGCACATGCACACGGGCGCCGGGATCGGCCAGTGCCTCGGTGCCCCGCCCCTTCGCGGGCTCACCCGTGCGGAGGTTCTCGATGACCACTCGCACATTCGTCATGAGCGGGGCGCGGGCGAACTGGTCGGGGGTGCCGTAGACGGTATCGGGCTCGACGACGGGCGGCGGCGCCGGAGCCGCGGTCTCCGATGTCTCACCCTCGGCGGAGGCCTGGGCCCGGCCGTCCATCCACTTGCGGCACGATCGTACGATGCCCGAGCAGCAGACGAGGACGACGATCAGCACGAGGCATCCGACGAAGAGGGGTGGGACCTTGGGCCTGATGGGGGGCATGCCGCTCGCCTTCGCGCGGCGGTCGAAGCGCGGGCCGCGCGAGCGACGCACGGCATGACCTCGAGGCTCCCAGCTCGATTTCACAACGGGCTCCCTCCACCCGTCCCGCGTCAGCTCTTCTGGTCCTCAGTGGCCCTAGTCAGAGTAAGTATGCAAGGACTCCACCTGGAAGACCTCCACGATCCAGTTGACCAGTACGTACGTGACGATCATGGCCAGCAGTCCCGCCGCCGCCAGGAGCGAGGCCTGGAGGCCCCGCCAGCCCGAGCGAAGGCGAGCATGGAGGTAGGCGACATAGATGAACCAGGTGATCGCCGACCACATCTCCTTGGGGTCGAAGCCCCACGCCCGGCCCCACGCGTAGTTGGCCCAGATGGCACCCGTCACGATGAGCGCGGTAAGCCAGGGAAACCCGAAGGCGATGATCCGGTAGGTCCACTCCTCGAAGCGGTCGGCGATGGAGGGGCGCGGCTCGCCCCCCTCCTCTTCGGGGGGGCGCTTCTTGGTGTACTCCCCTCCGATGAGGTACATCACACTGGCCATGATGGAGGTGACCCCGGACATGAACAAAGGGCCATAGCTCAGCACCGCCGTGGCCACGTGGATCTGCAGCCAGTAGCTCTTGAGTGCCGGCTGAAGGGTCTCCTCGATCTCCCGGTGCTTGCTGTAGCCATAGGCCCATAGCGCGGCGACCACGGCCAGAACCAGGGGGCCGGCCAGGCGTAGCTCCTTGGCCCGAGGCAGGACCACCAGGAGCGTGCCCGCGGCGCCTATCTGCACGAGCACCGTGATCTCGAACATGGTGGTCAGCGGCAAACGGGGCGTCTCGGGCTGGAAGCTCCGAGCCGTGAGGGAGCCCACGAGGGCGAGCACGCCGATCAGGGTGAAGACCCAGCCCGCCCAGAATGTCGCGGCACTCCGGCCAGCGAGGTAGAGGTGAGCCAGGAAGACCACGCCGCCCAGCACGAAGGCGGGCAGCGCCGCCTGGTAGAGCGCCATTTCGATAAGCTCGAGGTTCACTTCGGTCTCCTCACCCTCGTCCGATGTGCTCCAGCCACCCCAGAAGAGCTGTCTCCGCCGGCGACCTGGCCTTCCATCACTCCGGTAGCGCCTTCATGGCGGCGGCGGTGATCTCGCCCGCGTCGTCGCCACGGTACGACCGGGGCAAGCCCACCATGGCTTCGACCGTGTCCCCATCGCGACCAGGAACGACCTTTGCCCGGATCTCCCGGAAGGGCACCCAGAACGCGAGCACCAAGCCCACCCCAGCGATGGCGAATCCCACCATCAGCAGCCACACGCCGGGCTGGTGCCGGACCTCCAGAATGGTGTAGTAGATCGGCTCGTCGAAAGTCAGCCGGCCCTCGCCGATGGCCACGGTCTCGCCTTGTTCGACCCAGCCGATGGGAATGCCCTCCACCCTGCCCTGGTCATCCACGGTTATCTGCGCGACCTGCACCGCCGGATCCGGCGTCATCATGGAGCCCGCGGGCAGCGCCATACCATCCTCGTACCGCTGTACCATGCCCATTACGGTGACCATCAGACCCTGGTCCATCGCGCCCTCGGCGGCGTCCTCACCCTCGGCCGGCGGATCGGGCCCCTCGATCAGCAGCGGCACCGTTCGGCGCGGCGGCAGGCCCATAGTGCTGGGGTCCATGGCGTCTTGCAGCTGGATATCGTGGCTCTCGGTCACGCCTCGGTCGTTGGTCACGGTGACGCGGACGGCGTCCAGATCGTACGCGCTCTGGAAGTAGTCGATGTCCCTCACGTGGGCCGGCTGGTTCACCTTGACAACGGAATCGCTGAGCTTGCGGAGGCCCACCAGCTCGCCGCCACGGCTGGCGATGGGGCCGCCGTCATCGCGCGCCGCCTCCACGCCCAGGGGTGCGGGCCACTCGGCGGTCTGATCGATCATCTCCACCACGATCTCGGCCTCGCTGAGGGGTACGGGCTCGTAGAAGGTCACGTCGCTGATGTAGTCGGAGACTTTGTAGTACGTGTCCACGCCCTCGTGCTGGGGCTCGTCTATGTCTTCCTCGCTGTAGATGATCTCGAAGTCATCGCACCCGACCCAGATGTTCGAGCGGCGCTCCCACGCGAACTCGCCCTCACGAACCTGCATGTTCTGGCGGTAGCTGCCGAAGGAGGGGCTGACTCCCCAGATGGTCGCAACAATCAGGATGACTAGGCTGACGTGGACGATGGCCGCCCCGAACAGTTTGCTGACGCCCTTACGGGCCAGAAGGCTGATCTCGCCCGAACCCGACTCCACCCGGCGAACATCGAAGCGCCGCTCGCGGAGGTGGGCTTCGAGGGCGTCGGCGGCCAGGACGGGATCGGACTCCACCCGCTTCTTGCGGTGGCCCTTCAGCGATCCCATGACCTTCCGGCTGACCTCCACCTTGGGCTCCCGCACCCGCCGGAGCACGCCGTCGAAACGGTCCACGGTGCAGACCACGGCGCTCAGAAGGATGATCCCCAACAGCGCCCGGTACCACACCGTGCTCCAGATGCGCTCATAGGCCTCGGACATCTCCATGGTGGTGCCCCACGCCGATGCGGCGGCGATGAGGAGCAGTATGCCCACGGCGAACTTGATGGAGCCCAGGAGTGACCAGATCTGTGCCGCTACGCCCTTCTCCTCGGGGACGGCGGCCTTCGTCGAATCGCTCATTCGTGCTCCCTCGGAAATCGCGATCGGCGCCCGGAGGACGCCGATCTGATTGTGGTCTCGTCTTTCCTCTTTTCGAATGGTAGACTCCGGGCAGGAACCTGGCAATCCCCAGTTCCTGCGAGACCGGGTGTCGGGGCCCCCGAAGGGGCTGTGGCGGCGAAACTCCCGCCGCCCTCGCTTCTCTAAGAACTGAATACCGGTCCAGGCCCCCAACGCGGGCAGGACCGAGGGCCGCAGGCCCGTAGAACATACTGTACTGGTTTGCCGGCACTCCGCCGGACGTAGGAGGGTGTACCCATTGCTGTGTCGCGAATGTGGCGTGGAGATCCAGGAAGGCGCGGAGTTCTGCGCCAACTGCGGTGAGCCCGCCGCCGAAGCCGCCGAGGCCATGGCCGAGGCCGCCACGCCGGGCGATCCGATCCCCGCTGAGACCCCTGGCGAGGATGTCGAGGAGCTGGTCCGCCGGGCCGTGCAGGCCGACCTGCGGGGCAATCCCGAGGCCGCACTGGGCCTCGCGGAGGACGCCGTCAGCGCCGACCCCGCCCACGCTCGGGCGAGGTCGCTACTGGCCGGGCTGTACGAGCGCCTGGGCCGCGATGACGACGCCATCACCCAATACGAGGCCGCCCTCTCCCTCGACCCCGAGAACCAGCTCGACCGCCTGCGGCTCAAGCG
>WJIW01000607.1 GCA_014730065.1 Armatimonadia bacterium
ACGCCTGAGACGGCCCACACACCCGCCGAGGACGAC
Organism: Armatimonadia bacterium; assembly: GCA_014730065.1. GTDB lineage: Bacteria > Armatimonadota > Zipacnadia > UBA1398 > UBA1398 > UBA1398. The sequence continues at coordinate 37 of WJIW01000607.1, forward strand.
CTCGATACGGCTCCTTCGGCGTCCGAGGCCGAGGACCCGAGGGCTGAGGAAGAGCTGGCCATGGTCCCGCCGGCGGTCAAGGTGGTCAAGTCGGAGCTGGATGCCCACTTGCAGGAGTATCGACTGGAGCACCCCGAGGAGGGCGACGAGGAAGAAGCCGCGGACGCCGATGCCGCCGCTGACCCGAGCCGCCCCAGCGCTGTCCCCGACCCTCGGCTGGGCGTCTTCGGACCCGCGGGCGTGCCGGCGATCCGCAGCATTCTTGGCCTGATAACCACGGGCGGTGACATCGAGGTACATGGGGACGAGGTGCGGGGTGTGGTCACGGCCCGTTACATGGGACAGACGGTCGATCTAACCTACTTCTCGGCCAGGGGCGACCGGCCCGGACCCGCCTTGAGGCTTCCGCGTGGGGCCGAATCACGTGCCCGCTTCGCCGTGGAGGGTGTCATACCCGAGACGGTTGTGTTGCGGTGGTCGGCCGTCGGTGGGGGCACCCCTGAGGCGATCCCCGAGGATCAGCGCGAGGTCATCATCGATGGCGAGGCCCTTGGTCTCCGGGGCTCGGTGCGCGCCGTGGCTGGCCGGATCGAGGAGTCAGGGGGCTCCTCGCTGAAGTTGGTACCTCAGGACGAGCGAGGCACGGCCGTCTACCAGGACGCTGACGACCCGCGCCACTTCGTATGGGTCCAGGGCGTCTCGGGTACGGACATGGTGCAGGTGACCCTGGTCACCGTCAGCGCTCTGCCCGAGCCCCTGGAGAGGTCCCTCGCGGTCCTGGCGGGTGGCTAGCGTCCCCGCGAGCCAAGGTACCGATGGAGGAGCCATGTCCTCAGCACTCGTTTCGAGCGTCTCGAGCGAAGAGCTTGCCGGGTTCTGTAGCGAGTTCGCCGTCATGCTGGCGTCGGACGTCAAGCTCATGCCGGCGATCGTCACCCTCAGGCAGCAGACGGAGAATGTGTACTTCCGCGAGGTCCTGCTGGAGGTCCAGGAGGACCTTGAGAACGGCTTCACCCTCGCTGCCGCCTTCGCTCGCCACCCCGACGTCTTCTCACCCTTCCTGATCCAGCTCGTGCGGCAAGGCGAGCTGGAGGGGGCTCTGCCCGAGGTGTTCCGGAAGGTGGCGGAGCACTACGCGGGGGGCGAGATGGGCGCCGAGGGGCTGGGCGGCGGCTCTGGGCCCGTGGTCGTCAACCTGGACATAAGCACCATCGTGGAGGTGCTCCGGCCCCTCCTGGTGATGCTACCCACCGCCCTGGCCTTCGTCGGCTTCGCCATCGCGGGCATCTGGGTCGCCATGGAGCGTGAGTGGATCCCCGGCGAGCAGGCGGGCCCCACCATCTTGGCCACCGCCGCCCTGTCCTTCCTGCTCGTGGCCGCGGCCTTCAGTCGATTCCGGCCCAGGCGCGTGTCGTCATGCTCCTTCTGCGGCAAGCTCGACTCGGAGGTATCGGAGATCGTCACATCGCGCGGGGTGTCCATCTGTGACGAGTGCGTGGAATCCATGGTCCACCAGATGCGCCGGGCGGGCGAGCCCGTCGCCGCCCCCGCCGAGGCTGTAGCGGCCGCCGATCAGGTCGCGCCGTCGGCCGTCGAGAAGACGGACAAGCCCGAGGGGGCCCTCCGGCCCGACGATGCCTACCTCCTGCGCGACCCCGGCGAGCCCGTAGACCTGGACAAGGAGTTCGAGTAGCCTCCGGGAATCGCCGGAGGGACGCGGGGCCCGGCCGCCAATATGAGGGGGCGCGCAGGTCGAGTGTGAGCGCTCACGGCACGCCCCGGCGGCATTGACCCGATGCCCCCTTTGTGCTAGTTTCCGCCCGGCAGCTCACGAAGCGAACCCTTAAGGCCCAAGCCCTGGCCCCGTCGCGCACAGGCCGGGCTTTTGCGTATGTGGGAGGTACATGATGCGTAGCAGAGAGGTCACCCAGGGAGTTCCGGCTGCCCCCCGACGAAGCCTGATGTTCGCCACCGGCATGACCCGGTCCCAGATGGACGGTCCCATCGTCGGTATCGCGTCGAGCTTCACCGACCTCATTCCAGGGCATGTGGGAATGCGGGAGCTGGAGCGCTCCATCGAGCACGGTATCTGCACTGGAGGTGGGGCGCCCAGGGTCTTCGGCGTCCCCGCCATCTGCGACGGGATCGCCATGGGGCATGTGGGCATGGGCTTCTCGCTGCCCAGCCGGGAGGTCATCGCCGACTCGGTCGAGTGCGTGGCCGAGGGGCACCAGCTCGACGGCCTGATTCTCCTGACCAACTGTGACAAGATAACCCCGGGGATGCTCATGGCCGCCGGACGGCTGGACATCCCGTGCATCGTCGTCACCGCCGGGCCCATGTTCGCCGGAGTCCACGGGCAGCGGCGGCTGGACTTGGTGCGGGATACCTTCGAGGCCGTGGGCAAGCACGCCGCGGGCGAGATCGGCGATGAGGAGCTGCTGTGCCTGGAGGAGAACGCTTGCCCGGGCGCTGGGTCTTGCAGCGGGATGTTCACCGCCAATACCATGGCATGTGTGACCGAGGCGTTGGGCATGAGCATTCAGGGCTGCGCTAGCGCCGCCGCGGTGTCGGGCAAGAAGAAGCGCATCGCCTTCGACTCGGGCAAGCGGCTGGTGGAGCTCATCCATGAGGGGCTCACGGCCCGGCACTTCATGGGCCCCGCCGCCTTCCGGAACGCCATCCGGGTCGATATGGCCCTGGGCGGCTCCACCAATACGGCCCTCCATATTCCGGCCATCGCCCACGAGGCGGGTGTCCCTCTGCCCCTGGACGCCTTCGACGAGATCAGCCGAGCCACGCCCCATGTGGCCTCCATGCGCCCGGGTGGCGATCACTTCATGGAGGACCTGGAGCGGGCCGGCGGCATCTCCGCGGTCCTTTCCGTACTCAAGGAGGACCTGGAGAGCGCGCCGACGGTGACCGGCATGGACGTCACCCAGATCGCCGCCGAGAGTGAGGTCATCGACCCCGAAGTGGTCCGCACTCGCGAGACGGCGTACCACGATGAGGGCGGCCTGGCCGTGCTCAAGGGCTCTCTGGCCCCCGAGGGCTCGGTGGTCAAGCAGACGGCGGTGCCGCCGGAGATGCGCCATTTCGAGGGTAAGGCGAGGGTGTACGACTCCGAGGAGTCGGCCATGAAGGCCATCCTCGACAAGCAGATCAACCCCGGTGACGTGGTTATCGTAAGATATGAAGGGCCGACGGGCGGACCGGGCATGCGCGAGATGCTGGGACCCACAGCGGCCATCGCCGGTATGGGGCTGTCCTCCTCGGTCGCGCTGATTACCGACGGACGGTTCTCGGGCGGGACCCGGGGACCATGCATCGGTCACGTGTCCCCCGAGGCCGCCGACGGCGGTCCCATCGGTCTGCTCCAGGAGGGCGATCGCATCCTGATCGACATCTCCGAGCGCAAGCTCGATCTGCTGGTGCCGGAGGATGAGCTGAAGCGGAGGCGGGACGCGTGGCAGCCCAGGCCACCCAAGGTGACCAAGGGCTACCTGGCACGCTATGCCTCGCTGGTTAGCAGTGCCAGCACGGGCGCTGTGGTCTCCCCGGCGACATAGGGGTGGGGAGAATCGAGGAGCTGATGACGTGAGCATGACGGGTGCCGATATACTGGTTGACCAACTGACGCAGGAGGGTGTGGATGTCCTCTTCGGGATCCCCGGCGGGGTCCTCATCCCCTTCTACGACAAGCTCTATGATAGCGAAATTCGCTCGGTCCTATGCCGGCACGAGCAGGGCGCGGGCCATATGGCCGATGGCTACGCCCGGGTCACGGGCAGAGCAGGCGTGGCCGTGGGCACGTCCGGCCCCGGCGCCACGAATCTCATCACCGGACTCACTACGGCATGCATGGATTCCGTGCCCGTCGTCGCCATCACGGGCCAGGTCAGCACCGGCGCCATCGGCACCGATGCCTTCCAGGAGGCCGACATCTTCGGCATCAGCCTCCCCGTCGTGAAGCACTCGTATCTGGTCAAGTCGGGCCGGGACATCCGGCAGTGTATCCACGACGCCTTCTACCTGGCCACCACGGGCCGTCCGGGCCCGGTGCTGGTGGACGTCCCCAAGGACGTCATGGCCTCACCCGTCGAGGGCGATGTGGCGCCCCAGGGCCACGACCTGCCAGGCTACAAGCCCACCGTCAAAGGGAATGCCCGGCAGATCCGCAAGGCCGCCGAGATGCTCTCCCAGGCGGGCCGGCCCCTGCTGTACGTGGGCGGTGGCGTTCGCACGGAAGAGGGCGCCGCCTTGGTGAGGGAGCTAGCCGAGAAAGCGAACATCCCCGTGTTCACCACGCTCCTGGGCAAGGGGGCCTTTCCCGAGACCCATCCCCTCTCCCTCGGCATGGCGGGGATGCACGGCACTGCCTATTCCAACTACGCCATCAACGAGGCCGACTGTGTTCTGGCCGTCGGCACGCGATTCGATGATCGGGTCACCGGCAATCTGAGCAAGTTCGCGCCCAAGGCCCAGTTCATCCACATCGATGTGGACCCCGCCGAGATCGGCAAGGTCATCAACCCGGTGATCCCCATCGTGGGTGACTCGGTCGAGGTGCTGCGTGAGCTGGTGCCGCTGGTCGAGGGGCGCGAGCCCGATTTCTGGAACGTGCGCTGCGATGACTGGAAGCAGGAGTATCCCCTGGGCTGGAAGGACTCGGGCGCCCACCTGAAGCCCCAGTGGGTCATCCGGCGGCTGTACGAGCTGACCGAGGGCAAAGCCATCGTCTCCACTGACGTGGGCCAGCACCAGATGTGGGCGTCCCAGTACTACCTCCTGGACGAGCCCATGCGCTGGATGTCCTCCGGAGGGCTGGGCACCATGGGCTATGGCCTACCCGCGGCGGTGGGCGCCCAGATCGCCCGGCCCGACGACCTGGTCATCGCTATCGTGGGCGACGGCGGAGTCGTGATGACCATCCAAGAGCTGGCCGTGGCGCGCGAGCAGAACGCCAACGTGATCGTCGCCGTCATCAACAACCAGTACCTGGGCATGGTCCGCCAGTGGCAGGAGCTGTTCTTCGATCGCCGCTACTCGGGCGTGGACCTGACCGTCGCCCCGGACCTGGTCAAGCTAGCCGAGGCCTTCGACTGCACGGGTCTGTGCGCCCGGACCGAGGAGGAGGCCGACGCGGCCATCAAGCAGGCCGTGGAGAACCGCGACCGGCCCGTGGTTATCGACTTCCGAGTATCCAGGGAGGAGAACGTCCTCCCCATGATCCCCGCTGGCCAGTCTGTCAACGAGATGCGGCTGGAGTAGCGCCATCGTCGGAGTGGAAGCTAGGCACTCAGGCTGATCAGAGGAGAAGACCTATGCCACATCATAGCAACGGCGGCACGTCGGGTCCCGGAACCCACACCATCTCGGCCGTAGTCGAGGACCGAGCTGGCGTGCTCGCCCGAGTCGCAGGCCTCTTCGCCCGCCGGGGCTACAATATCTCCAGCCTCTCGGTGAACAGCACCCACAAGGAGGGCGTCTCGCGCATGACCCTCCGGGTGAAGGCAGATTCCAGTGCGGTCCTGGAGCAGATCGTCAAGCAGCTCTACAAGCTCGTGGATGTTCTCAAAGTCTACGACCACGTGAACGACGACGTGGTGGAGCGCGAGCTGGCCATCATCAAGGTATCCTGCACCGCGAGCAACCGGCCCGAGATCATGCAGATCTGCACCGTCTTCCGGGCCACCATCGTCGATGTATGCGAGACAGCGGTCATCGTGGAGGTCACGGGCCGCGGCGAGAAGATCGATGCCCTCCTTCGGCTGCTATCCCCCTTCGGTGTGGCGGAGACCGCCCGCACCGGCTGCGTGATCCTCGCGAGGGGATCGGCCGAGACCTAGGAGCTCTCCTGGCCATGGACATTCCTCCCGAGATCATCACCATGGAGGCCTTCGCCACACTGTGGCTCATCGTCTGTGGCCTATGGACCGCCGGATGGCTCGCTCGGGCTGGCCTGGCCCTCAAGCGCCGGGACCGGCCCGTGGCGTTCCCCTTCCTGATGGCCGCGGCCGGCCCCCTTGCGTGGGGGCTGTGGAGCTTGTACCGCGCCCGTATCGCGTACGATCCCGCCACGGGTGTGGCGGGAATGCACCGGGTCAGTGTGCTGCTGACTAACCTGGCGATCTTCTTGGGCGCGGGCCTGGTCATCGGCATCCTCGCCGCCTTCGCCCTCCGCCGCCCGGCCCCCGCCACCGACGCCCCGGAGAAGTGAAAACCGCCCCACCCGCGAACGTCTAGCTATATGAAGCGAGGAAGCCGGAGGAGACCGGTGTCGCACAAGTTGGACGTCAGCTTGGCTCGGCGGTGTGCCGAGGGCGACCAGGGGGGCCTGGAGGAGCTCGTCGATGAGCACTACTCGGCCGTCCTGAACTTCGTCTACCGGTTCAGCGGCTCCCGGGACCGAGCCCAGGATCTGGCTCAAGAGGTCTTCCTGAAGGCCCTGGGCGCCATTGGCCGGTTCGATGGCCGGTCATCGCTGCGGACGTGGCTGTTCACCATCGCCGCGAACTGCGCTCGGGACTCTCTGCGTCGGCACAAGCGCCAGCGGGAGGTTATCCCCGATGAGGGCGGCGAGACGGTCCTTAGTGAGCTGCCCGATCTGTCGCCCGACGGAGCTCCCGAGAGCCGGGCCGTACGGAGCCTGCGGGGACGAATCGTCCGCCGCGCCGTCCAGCAGCTTCCCGAGGCCCATCGAATGGCCGTCATCCTCCGCTTCTACCATGATCAATCGCTACAGGAGATCGCCGATATCTGCGGGTGCAGCGTGGGCACGGTCGGGTCGCGTTTGCACTACGCCATGAAGAAGCTGCAAGCCATCGTGGAAGCCGATCCCGATGCCCGGGAGGAGCTCGGTATGGCCGGAGGAGGCCACTGCTCGTGAAGTGCGACGAGGCACGACTACTGATGCTGGACCGGCCCGATCAGCGCCGTCGCGAGAGCGGTCGCAACCTGGCGCGCCATCTCGAAGGGTGCGATGCGTGCCGAGCCGAGTTCGCCCGCGTCCAGCTCCTGGCCGAGGAGATGAGCGCGTGGACCGATCTGCCCGTGGGCGACCACCAGCGGCGGGCCTGCGTGGATCGTCTGATGGCCGAGAAGCCGAAGGCCAGGCCTGCCTCAAGTGGCTTGCTACTGGCTCCCCGCTGGCAGCTCGCCATGGTGGCGGCGCTCATCGCCCTCGTCATGGTGGTGGCGCCTGTGGGGCGCGGGATACCCGGCATCAGCGCCGAGATCGGCCACGCCTTCAGCTCCATCGAGCAGTGGAAGGCCGAGGGCACGGCCACCCCGCCCCTGCTGGAGGGCCCGGGCACGGGCGTCTGCAACCATATAGAGGTCTGGTTCGCCCACCCCGATCGACTCCACGTTCGTGTCGACGACGGCCCCGCCGGCCCCGCCTACAGCCTGACCCGCGCGGGGGACGAGGTGACGGCTCACGATCCCTTCGGATTGGTGGACGCCGGACTGGAGACCGAAGCCACGGGGCTGGACATCGAAGCCCTCTTCTCGGTCCAGGACTGGCTCGCGAGCAAGTCTGTCCTCGATGCTCCCGTGCGCGATCTCGGCCTGGAGCAGTTCGGGCCACGGACCGTTCGCCGGATCGAGATCCTGCCCCGCAGGGGCTGGCTCGCCCAGGGGCAGGCGCCGGCACCCATCCTGTTGCGGGTCGACTCCGAGACCATGCTGCCGGTGCTGCTGGAGACGACGGTCAGAGGCTCAGTGGTTGTCCTCGACTTCCAGTACGGCGTCGAGCCGCCCGAGGACGCTTTGCTCCCTGGTCGGTAACCCCCTGTGGCGCCTGGCGGAAGGCCGGGGCGCGCGACTTGGCCAGCGTTGCCGTGGGCGAGCGCAGCGGCCTCGCCGCCGGGGTAGGTGATCGGGTGGATGCACGCGAGCCGACTCATGGCTCATCCTCGGAGGCGGAGGCAGCACCGTCCGTGGCGCCGCCTCCGTCCTCGGTCTCTGCCTCAGCCGCCAGCTCGTCGGAGGTCTTGGCACCGTACCGCCGGAGGAGTGCCTCCATCTCTGGGCCCAATCCCCCTATATCCAGGACTGTGCGCGCGGGCGCCCCGGGGGGCTCCACAGACCTGGCCCCCTCGGGTGCGGTGTAGTCGTAGTTCGGGTCAGCTCCCGCGTCCAAGAGGACCTGCACCACGTCCGGATCGCCAAGAAGCACAGCAACGTAAAGCGGCAACGTCTTCGCATCAGCGCCGTTCGGGTCCGCGCCGAGTGAGAGGGCCATGCGCGTCTGCCACGGGCCCCGAGTGATAGCGGAGAACAGCATGCCATCCCGA
>WJIW01000608.1 GCA_014730065.1 Armatimonadia bacterium
GAAGAGCAATGGTTGACGCGGTCCGATCCGAGACGAAGCGCAAGATGGAGGCCACGCTGGACGCCACCGCCGACAAACTGGGCGGGGTGCGCACCGGCACGGCCAACACCTCCCTACTAACTACGCTGACGGTGGATGCGTACGGTACCCAGATGAAGCTCCAGGAGGTGGCCACCGTGTCGGCGCCCGAGCCCCGGCTTCTGGTGGTCTCGCCGTACGATAAGAACACCCTCGGTGCCATCGACAAGGCCATCCAGACGGCCAACCTGGGCCTGAACCCCCAGTCCGATGGGAACATCCTACGAGTGCCCATCCCCGCCCTGACCGAGGAGCGGCGCAAGGAGATCGTCAAGGCCGTGGGCAACATCGTCGAAGAAGGCAAGGTAGCGCTGCGCAATGTGCGCCGCGATGCCAATGACCAGATCAAGAAGGCCCAGAAGGATGGCGAGATCTCCGAGGACGACGCCAAGCGGGCCCAGGACGAGATCCAGAAGCTCACCGACGAGGGTGTCGAGAAGCTGGACGAGATGGGCGAGGCCAAGGAAGCCGAGGTAATGGCGGTCTAGCATCGCCTCGCCCCCTCGCCCCAACGACAGGCGGCTACATGGCTTCGCGCGGACCGAAGGTACCGACACATCTGGCGATCATCATGGACGGCAACGGCCGCTGGGCACGGCAGCGGCTGTTGCCCAGGTCCGCGGGACACCGCAAAGGCACCTCCACGGTGCGTAAGATCGCCTACGCATGCTCCGACCGAGGCGTGAAGGTCCTCACCCTCTACGGCTTCTCCACCGAGAACTGGAAGCGCACGGGCGACGAAGTCGGGGCCCTGATGGGACTGTACGAGCGCTCGGTGCGCAAGGAGCTGGGCGAGTTCCACCGCCGAGGGGTGCAATTCCGCGTCATCGGCCGCATCCATGAGTTCCCCGAGCGCGTGCGGAACATCCTGCTGGAGCATGTGGAGGCTACCCGCGGCAACACGGACCTGATCCTGAACCTGGCCCTCAACTACGGCGGCCGGGCCGAGATCGTCGACGGCGTGCGGTCGCTGGCCCAGCAGGTTCGCGAGGGCTCCCTGGCCCCCGACGACATCGACGAGGAGACGCTGGGCCGGCAGATGTACACCGGCGACCTGCCCGACCCCGACCTACTGATCCGCACGGGCGGCGACATGCGCTTCTCGAATTTCCTGCTGTGGCAGGTAGCCTACACCGAGCTGTACGTGACCAAGGCCCTGTGGCCGGACTTCGACGAAGCCGCCCTCGATCAGGCCTTCCAGGTCTACGGCGGCCGAGAGCGGCGCTTCGGCGCCGCTGGCGAGAAGCTGAGGTGAGGGCATGCGCAAGCTCGCCGTTTTCGGCAGCACGGGCTCCATAGGCACCCAGACTCTGGACGTGGCTCGGACCCACCCCGATCAGCTCCAGGTCGTGTGCCTGGCCGCGGGATCGAACGCGGACCTGGCCATCGAGCAAGCCAAGGAGTTCAAGCCTCAAGCCGTCGCCATGGCCAGTGAGGAGGCCGCCGAGAAGGTGGCCCACGCCCTCGGCAGCTCATGCGTGGTCAGCGGTGGCGCCGAGGCCGTGGAGGACCTGGGCGGCCATCCTGAGGCGGAGGTCCAGGTCCATGCCATCACCGGCATCGCGGGCCTGCGACCCATGCTCGCGGCCCTCCGATGCGGCCGCCACGTCGCCTTCGCCACCAAAGAACCCCTCGTCGCCGCGGGCGAGCTGGTCCTCAGTACCTGCCAAGAGGGCGGCGGGCGGCTGGCGCCCATCGACTCGGAGATCTCCGCCCTCTGGCAATGCGTGGGCGGCCCGAGGGGTGGGGCCGCAGGCGTGGAGCGGATCCTCCTGACCGCCTCGGGCGGGCCCTTCCGGACATGGCCCAAGGAGCGCATCGAGTCGGCCACGGTGAAGGAGGCCCTGAACCACCCCACCTGGGACATGGGCGCGAAGATCACCGTGGACTCGGCTTCGCTGATGAACAAGGGGCTGGAGGTCGTGGAGGCGATGCGGTTCTTCCAGGTGCCCCTGGACCGGATCTCGGTGATCGTGCATCCTCAGAGTATCGTACACTCCATGGTGGAGTTCGCCGACGGCTCGACCCTGGCCCAGCTCGGTCGGCCCGACATGCGGCTACCCATTCAGTACGCCATCGTGGCGCCGGAGCGGCCGCGGAATGCCTTCGAGCATATGGACTGGAGCCGGGCGCTGAGCATGGAGTTCGAGCCCGTTGATATGGGCAAGTTCCCCTGCCTGCGGCTGGCGTACGAGGCGGCGCGGGCGGGTGGCACGGCGACTACGGTGCTGAATGCCGCCAACGAGGTGGCCAATGCCGCCTTCCTGAAGGGCGAGATCCCCTTCGGGACCATCGCTCGGACCGTGGAGCATGCTCTGGAGTCGCACGAGCCGGGGCCCGCGGACACGCTGCGCGCCGCCGAGGCCGCCGATTCCGAAGCGCGGGACCGGGCCGAGGGTTTCATCGCCGAAGGCGGAGGAAAAGGAGAGGTGACCGCGTGAGAGCTTCGCGCGCGGCAGTCATACTCACGATCGTGGTGACCGCCCTGGTGGCGGGTGTGGTGGGCTGCAACCAGCCTGCCCAGCCGGCGCCGACGGAGCTGACGGCCGAGGCGCTGCGCCCCTATGGCGAGGCGGGCATCGCGCTCACGTGGCAGCCCCTGGATCCCGATCTCGGGGTCGTCGAGCTGGTGGTCGAGCGCCGCGACTTCGATGGCACCGACTCCCCGGAGACCATCGCCACCCTGGCCCCCAGCGCCACCGAGTACATCGACGAGGACCCCGAGCCCGGTATCCGCTGGCGATACGACCTCAGCGCCCGCACGGAGCCCGATGGCGAGGCTCAGCGGATCGCCGTGTATGCCATCGCCCGCACCGCCGACGACGAGGACCCGCCCGCCGCGCCCACCGGTCTGGAGGTCGAGGACCGGGCCCTGGACCAGCCGCCGGGGATCAACCTCACCTGGGAGAGCTCCGCCGACGAGATGGAGGGCGACGAGGACGTGGTGGGCTACCACATCTACCGCGGCCTCGGTGGCGGAGCTGCCGGCCCCTCGGGAGGCGAGCTGATCGCCGCCCTGCCCGCCCAGTTCCAGAGCCATGTGGACGAGGAAGTCGCCGCGGGACAGGAGTACCGCTACTGGGTCAGTGCGTCCGATGGTGTGAACGAGTCCGAGGCCGCGGAATCGGCCACAGTCGTGGCCGTCGACAACTCCACCGACGTGCTGAAGGCGAACCTGATCAACTATCTGCGGACCATCATCGCCCTGGCCTTCACCCTGGGCCTGGCCATCACCGCCCATGAGTTCGGTCATATGATGTTCGCCAAGTGGTCGGGCATGAAGGTGGACGAGTTCGCCATCGGGTTCGGCAAGACGGTCTGGTCGAAGGAGACGCCGGAGACCCTGTACACCGTCCGAGCCTTCCCCCTGGGCGGCTTCGTCCGGGTCCGGGGCATGATCCCCGAAGAGGTCGAAGACCCCGACGGACTCTACGCCAAGCCGGTGCATCTGCGCTTCCTGGTGATGATCGGCGGAGCCATACTGAACGTCGCCACCGCCTTCCTGCTGTACGTGGTTATCGTCGGTGGCTGGTCGCCGGGTACCCAGGTGCAAGTCGAGCGGGTCCGCGACGACAGCCCGGCGCAAGCTGCGGGGCTGCAAGACGACGATGTCATCGTCGCCGTGGATGGGCGGGAGTACTCGGGCCAGTTCCAGACCGTGGGGGCCATCGCGAGAAACCCGGGTCGGGAAGTGGAGCTGACGGTCCGGCGGGGCGAGGAGATTCTCACGGTGCCCGTCACCCCGGATTCCACCGCCACCGAGAGCAACCTCGAGGCGCTGCTGTACGGCCTGGACGACCCCGAAGTGCGGGGCGTCATCGGGATCGATAACCTGGCCGTGGAGATGGAGCCCAGCCGCAATCCTATCGAGATCGTGACTTGGGCGGGCCGCCACCTGAGGGAGGCGATGGGCAGCATGGTCGTGCTGCTCAAGCAGCTCATCCTGCGTCCCGAGCGGGCCAAGGACTCCATCGGTGGGCCGATCATGATCGCCCAGAGCGTCCACACGGCTCAGCAGCAAGGCGTGGAGCAGCTCGTGGCGCTGACGGCGTATCTCAACGTATGCTTCGCCTTCTTCAACCTGCTGCCCATCCCCATGCTGGATGGATCCAAGAGCATCATCATCTTGATCGAGGGCCTTCGGGGGAAGCTCTTCGACAAAGAGCGTGAGGCGATGTTCCACTTCGTGGGCCTGGTGGCGCTGCTGGTTCTGGCGGTGTTCATCGCCTACATGGATGTGAACCGCATCACCGGAGGTGGCGTGCTCCAGTGAAGGATGACACATTCAGCGAAGTGCTTCCTCGGCCCCCGAGACGGCAGAGCCGAAGGGTGGGCGTCGGCAGTGTGCCAGTGGGTGGCGGCGCGCCCATCGCCGTTCAGACCATGTGCAACACCCCGACGGAAGACCCCGAGGCCACCCTGGCGCAAATCGAGCGCGTGGCCGGTGCGGGGTGCGAGATCGTCCGCGTGGCCGTGCCCGACCACCGGTCCGCCCGGGCCTTCGGTGAGATCGTGGAGCACTCGCCCATCCCCGTAGTGGCCGACATCCAGTTCAGCGCCGAGCTGGCGGTCAAGACGGTGGAGGCGGGCGCCGCGAAGGTCCGCATCAACCCCGGCAACATCGGCGGGCCCGAGAAGGTGCGTCGAGTCGCCGATGCCGCCCTCGCCGCGCGGGTTCCCATACGCGTGGGGGTGAATTCCGGCAGCGTGGGTCAGGAGGTCCGGGAGCGTCACGGCGGCGTGACCCCCGAGGCCCTCGTCGAGAGCGCCCTAGCCGAGACCCGGCTGCTCGAGGAGTATGGCGTGGAGGATATGGTCGTCGCCATTAAGGCTTCCGATGCGGCCCGTACCATCGCGTCATGCCGGCTCCTGGCCGAGAGCTGCGACTACCCGATTCATCTGGGCGTCACCGAGGCCGGGCCGCCGCGGACGGGCACCGTGAAGTCGGCGTATGCCTTGGGCACGCTGCTCAGCGAGGGTATCGGCGACACCATCCGGGTGTCCCTGACTACCGATCCCGAGGAGGAGGTCCGCACGGCGTGGGACATCCTCGCCGCCGTCGGTGTTCGAGTGAGGGGGCCGCAGATCGTCTCCTGCCCCACGTGCTCCCGTTGCCACATCGACATGATCCTCCTGACCGAGATGGTCGAGAAGGCCCTGAGGGATGTGAGTGTGCCTATGACCGTTGCCGTCATGGGCTGTATCGTGAACGGCCCCGGCGAGGCTCGGGACGCCGATGTGGCCATCTGTGCCGAGAAGGGCGGCGGCGTCATCACCCGGCGCGGCCAGGTTATCAAGAAGGTCGGGCAGGGCGAGCTGCTGCCGGCTCTCATGGAGGAAGTTAGGGCTGTGGAACGGGAGCTTCAGGGCACCGAGGGGGCGCGGGCGTGAGCGCGAAGCCGGCGAGCACCGCCGTGACCATTCGGAAGGCCCAGATCGGCGACGTGGGGAGCATCGCGGCCCTGGTCGAGCGTTTCGCCGCCGAGAACCTCATGCTCCCCCGGCCGGTGGGTAGCATCTACGCCGCGCTCCGAGACTTCATCGTGGCCGTGGACGAGAACGGGAAGGTGCTGGCGTGTGCCGCGCTGGCCATCGTGTCCGGCGAGCTGGCGGAGGTACGGTCGCTGGCCGTGGATCCCGCGGCCCAGGGCCTCGGCCTGGGCAAGAGGCTCACCCTCATGGCCGTCGAGGAGGCCCGCGACCTGGGGCTGCCCCGGGTGTTCGCCCTGACCCGGGTCCCAGAGTTCTTCGAGCGCCTGGGCTTCGTGCACACCGATATGAAGGCCCTGCCTCAGAAGGTCTGGAACGACTGCATCCACTGCCCACTATTCCCCGACTGTGACGAGGTCGCGCTGATCCGGGAGTTGTGATGAAGGGGCGCGCGCCCGAGGAAGCAGCCGCTCTGCCCACCGGGCCACGATGGGCCCCCATCGCGGTGCTGATCGCGCTTCCCTGCGCCCTGCTCGCTCCCGTGCTGACCGGGCAGTGCCTGGTGCCCGCCGACTACCAGCGGACGCTGCTACCTTGGGGTGAGCCGCTGCCCGAGGACCTGTCCTGGAACGCCCTCATGGCCGACGCGGTGCTCCAGTACTACCCCTGGCGGCACTTCGCGCGCGAGTCCCTGGGCGAAGGCGAGGTCCCCCTCTGGAACCCCCACCAGCTCTGCGGGATGCCCTTCCTCGCCAACGGGCAGTCGGCGGTTCTGTATCCACCCAACATCATCTTCTGGCTGCTGCCCACCAAGCTGGCCTTCGGCATCGGAGCCCTGTCGCATCTGATGGCTGCGGGCCTGTTCACTTACGGCTTCGCGCGCCGAGCCCTGGGCCTCACGCTCAGCGGGGCTTGCCTGGCCGGCGCCGCCTATCAGCTATCGGGCTTCGTGGTCTCATGGACACCCATGACCGCGGCGATGAACACCATGGCGTGGATCCCCGGTCTGCTGCTGGCCACCTACTGGGCGCTGGAGTCGCCTCGCCTCAGTAGGGCCTGCGCGCTCGGACTGGCGACGGGTCTTACAGTCCTGGCGGGGCACTTCCAGTTCACGTACTACGCCCTCCTCCTGGCCCTTGCCTATGGAGCTGTAGTGGTGGTCACCCAGGTGCGTGGGGGACAAGCGACGCAGGCCCGGCGGTCCACAGGGGTCGTGGCTGGGGGCATGGGTCTGGGCCTGTTGCTGAGCGCGGGTCAGCTCCTCCCGACCCTGGAGCTGGCCGGGGTGAACCACCGGCCGGCCGAGAAGTCGGGCGAGGCGCTTCAGTTCGCGCTCGACTGGTCGCTCATGGGTGAGTTCGGGCCCCTCGTTGGGGGACTGTTCTCCATGGCGCCCTTCGGCAACCCCTCCAGGGGCACATGGGTTCTCTATCCCCAGAACTACGCCGAGATCTGCGGCATGGTGGGGGTGGCGACGGTCGCACTCGCTGCCGTGGCTCTCGCCGCCGGGCGCGGCAGAGACCGGTGGCTCCTGCTGGGAGTGGCCGCCTTCGCGGCCTTGGTCGCCTTGGGGACGCCCTTGGCCTCACTCCTGTACTGGGTCCTTCCCGGGTTCTCTCGGTTCGCGGGCCTGCCCCGCATCCTCTGCCTTTGGAGCCTGGCCATGGCGCTCCTGGGGGGCATGGGTCTGGATGTCCTCCCCGCCGCCCGGAGCGATCCCGGGCTCCGCAAGAAGGCCATGGTCGCGGCGGGGATCGCGGGTACCGTCATGGCGGCGGCGGTGGCGTGGAGCGCACTCTCGGTCTTCGATTCGGTGCCCGTCGCGCGGGACATCCTCACGCCCGACCTGATGACCTTCGGGCTCATCCTCGCCGTGGGCGTGGTCGGGGTCTTGGCCTGCCTCCGTACGGCCGACCGGCGGATTCTGGTCGCCGTGGTGGCGGGCGAGCTGCTTCTGATGGGCTTCGGCTACAATCTCACGAGCCCGCCGGCGGAGGTCTTCGCCGAGCCGCCCGTCGCCCAGGTGAGGGCCGCGGTGCCGGGCGAGGGGCGCGTGCTGACGCTGACGGCCGAATGGGGCTTTCTCGGCCCCGAGGAGGCGGCGCTGCCACCGAACACGGGGACGGTCTTCGCGCTGCGGGACGTGCAGGGATACGACTCGCTCATGCCACGCTGGGCCAAGCATGGCTCCGCGAACGCCGGCGGTCCGCCGTCTCCCGCCATCAACGGGAACATGGTCCTGATGGGCGAGCCGCGCCTTGAGGGCCTGGATCCCTTGGGACTGGCCGAGCGCGGCGTGGCGCTGCTCGTGGCTGGTCCCGAGACGGCCGAGGCGCTGCAGCGCCTCGGTATCTGCGTGCCCGTCGGAAGGGCCGGACGCGCCGTACTCCTCGCGCCCCATATAGCGCCCCTTCCCGTGCCGCGGCACGATGGCCCGAACCGTCTTCTCATCGCACCCGGGCCGCCCGACGGCCCACCGCTGATTCGCGAGACATATGCCCGTGGCTGGAGGATACGCGATGAGGCGGGCCGGTCGGTGCCGGTGACCATCGATGAAGAGACTGGCTTCATGCGGCTTCCCGAGGAGGCCAGGGATGCGAGACTGACGGGCTCATATGAGCCCGCGAGCTTCGGGGTGGGGCTCTTCCTGAGCCTGATCGCTCTCGCCTTCATCTCGGCGGGGCTGATCGTCGACGGGGCGAGGCGGGGCCGGCCATGAGCAAGCGACGTGCCGACACGCCGGCCACGACCCCGACCAAGGACCACGGCCGCTGGCTGGTGGCAGCGTACCTGGTGCTGCTTCCGCTGGCATTCGTTGGCCGGGGCCTGCTGACGGAGCGGGTGACCGCGCCCCTGGATGCGCTGCTGGTCGTCGATCCGTGGCGGATCAGCGCCGAGCGGGTGTTCCCGGAGTTCGAGTCGGTCCACGCGCCGCTGATGGACTGCGTGACCCAGTACTACCCCTGGCGTACCTACGCCAAGGAGGCCTTGGCCGAGGGAGAGCTGCCGCTCTGGGACCCGTACGCCTTCTGCGGCTACCCCTTCATCGCCAACAACCAGTCGGCGGTCTTCTACCCGCCCAATCTGGTCTTCTGGGTGCTGCCCCTGGGTGTGGCGTACGACCTGTCGGCCTACCTGGCCCTGCTGCTGGCGGGTGTCTTCACCTACGGCCTCGCCCGCGATGTCGGCGCCTCCCGGGTCGGCGGGGCGCTTGCGGCCGCGGGGTTCGTGGCATCGGGCTACCTGACAGTGTGGCTCTGCTACATGGGCCCCGTGAATAGCTTCCTCTGGACGCCGCTGGCACTCTGGATGCTCCGCCGCCATCATCGCGACGGTGGCTGGCTACCGCTGGCAGGGCTGGGTTTCGCCGTCTGCATGGCGTGGCTCGGGGGACACGCCCAGGCGGCCCTGTACTCCCTCGGCGCCACCGTGGCGTACGCCGTGTATCTGCACGTGGCCGAGCGCCGGCGGGCCACGGGACCGCCTCTCCACGCGGCGGGTGCCGTGGGGCTGGGACTGGCGGCCAGCATGATCCAGCTCCTGCCGACACTGGAGCTGGCCCAGCAGAACTACCGAACCCTGGCGGGGACTACTCCGCCCAGGGGATTGGCCCTCTCCCAGCTCAATATCCTGGTCGCGCCCCAAGCCCACGGCCACCTTAACTGGTGGAACGACTACGGTTTCGTGTTCGGATTCCACAACTACGTGGAGACCTGCGGCTATGTGGCGATCGGTCTGGTGTGGCTAGCGGCGGCGGCGCTTTTGGTGGGGCAGGGGAGGGATCGGTGGCTTCTGATGGGGCTGGCCGCGGGAGGTCTGGTGCTCGCCCTCGAGGGTCCGCATCAGGCGGCTCTGCGAGCCATCGTGCCCTCCGCGCGGCAGATGCCCAATGTAGGCCGGGCGCTCTGTCTCTATGGTCTCGCCGTGCCACTCCTGGCCGGAATGGGCTACGACGCCCTTCGGGCTATGGACTGGGCCGATGAGCGTCGCCGGTCGCGGCTTGTGGCGGGCGGGCTGATCGCGCTCATGGTCGCGGCCCTAGCGCTGTCGGTCAGCTTCAGCCGGGCCGGTGCGGTGGCCACGGAGGCGGGCGCCGATCTTCCCGAGGGCTATATGGCACCGATCTACCGGTCGCTCTGGTGGGCGGTGGCCCTGGTCGCCTTGACGGCGGGCGTCACCCTGTTGGTTCGGAAGACCACGGGCCGGGGCCTGGGCGTCGCCGTCATGGTGCTGGTTCTCGCCGATGTGCTCGTGTTCGCTGGGAACTTCCAGCCGGCGGCGAACCCGAAGATCCTGGAGTATGAGCCGCCGACCTTCCGCGACCTGCGCCGGGAGACGGGCCAGAGCTACCGAATGCTCGCCCTGCCCCCACCTCCCGGTGAGCCTCCCATGGCTTACCTCAATCCCAACCTGCCCACCCTGGCCGGTCTGCGCGACGCCGACGGATACGAGAGCCTCTATCCCGTTCAGAGCTACCGGCTGCTCCGAGAGTTGAAGGAGGGCGCGCCCAGCCAGCGGCGTCACGCCTTGGATCGGCTCGGGGTAAGAGCGGTGTTCTCGCGGGGGGATCCAACGCCAGACTACGGACCGCTGGAGCTCGCTCGAAGCCTGTTCTTGTTCCGCAATGACGCCGCGTGGCCCATCGCCTTCGCGACCGACAGCGATCTCTTGCCATCGCTCGCCCC
Source organism: Armatimonadia bacterium (assembly GCA_014730065.1). Classification (GTDB taxonomy): domain Bacteria; phylum Armatimonadota; class Zipacnadia; order UBA1398; family UBA1398; genus UBA1398. The sequence goes on from WJIW01000608.1 coordinate 10,194, forward strand.
ATTGCCCGCCGAGGTGGAGTGGCGCGCCAATGCCCGGCGGGTGAGGGCCGAGGCCGGTCAACACGCATGGCTCACCGAGACGGGGTTCCCCGGATGGCGGGCCTATGCCGACGGAGTGAGAGCGGATCTGGAGCGTCCCTCAGCCTACCATTGGCGAGTGGAGGCGGGCCGAGCTACGGATCTGGTGTACGAGCCGTCGAGCTTCGGTGTGGGCGGGTTCGTCTCGCTGATGGTGGCGCTGACGGCGGGTGGCGGCATGGGGTATCTTGTGGTGCGGAGGAGGACCGGCCGTGCGGCTACCCCCGAGCAAGCTGGCGGGCAAGACGCCTGAGGAGCAGCGGGAGAACACCCTCTCGCTGATTCGGCGCCGGGCGGTGCTCGCGGCCGTCGTGCTCGCCGTGAGCCTGCGGGTCGTGGGTCTGGAATGGGGCCTTCCCGGTCCCGCCCATTCGGCCTCCTACCATCCCGATGAGGGCACCATCTACGGCCACGCCCTCCAGATGGCCAAGACGGGCGACCTCAACCCCCACTTCTTCAACTACGGCTCCCTGCCGATCATGCTATCGGCATTGGTGCTGAAGCTCACGGGGCTCGACGCGCCGGGGAAGATCAGCGCCGCCCACTACGCCCTGCGCCTCGTCTCGGTGGCCGCCGGGGTGTTGACGGTCTGGCTTGCCGCGTTGATCGCGGGACGGCTGTTTAGGAGCGGATGGGCGCCCGCGCTGGCCGCCGCAGCTACCGCCGCGGCGCCGCTTGCCGTCGTGAACTCCCACTACGCCACCGTCGATGCCCTCGCGACGTGTCTGCTCACCGCGAGCCTGTATTTCAGCGTACGGCTTCTCGATGAGGACGACGCCAAGTGGTACCTCCTGGCCGGGGCGCTGGCGGGCCTGGCGGCGGCGACCAAGTACGTGGGCGCCATGGCGATCCTGCCGGCCATCGCCGCCCATGCCATCCGGTCAGGGAGTCTTCGATCGGTCCTCGATGGACGGGCCGTGGGACTCGTGGCTGGACCGGCCATCGCCGCCTTCCTTATCGGCTGTCCGTACTCGGTCCTGGACCACCAGGCCTTCCTTCGCGATTTCGCCTTCGAGATGAGACACGTGCGCGAGGGGGCGACGACGTACATGCTGGGGCAGCCGCCGCTCGTGTACTTCGTCTCCCAGGTTCTGCCGTGCGCTCTGTCGCTGCCCCTGCTATGCGTGTCGGCGGTGGGGCTGGCCTTCGGGATCGCCGCCTTCGGCGCCCGCGGCGCGCTGCTGGGCGGCTGGGCTCTGCTCCTGATCCTGCTGCACGGCTCGGGCAAGGAGATCTTCGTGCGCTACGCCATGCCCTTGGTGCCGCTCTTCGCCATCGGCCTGGCCAGCCTGGCGGCCCCCATCGATGTGGACGAGGCCCGGGGGCTTCTCGCCAAACCGTTCCAGAGGGGAGTGGCCGTGGCGGTCGTGGGCCTGGCCGTGCTATGGGCCGCCCTCGTATCGTGGGCGAACGTCTCGCTCATGGCTGGCCCCGACACCAGGGAGCAAGCGGCTCGGCGGCTGCTGCCCGAGTACATGGATGGTGGCAGCCTCGGGATGCACAAGCTGCCCTGGTTCGACACCCCGCCGCTGCTCTTCTACAACGCCGGACCTCACTACCCGCCCGAGGTGTACTTCGATGCCGCCGAGCGGATGGGGGTCGAGTTGACCATTACGGGCTGGGACGTCGGGGTGCTGCGGATTAAGGAGCCCGAGCGCTTCGTGTCGACGGAGTTCGACTACCACTATCCGCTGCTGGCCGATCAGCCCAAGCCCGAGGCCTTCTACGATGCCCTGCAATCCGAGTACGCTCTGGAATCGGAGTTCTCCGCGCCCCTGAGGGCAGGCCCCATCGAGTTCCAGCGCCCGCGGCTGCACGACTGGCGGTACGTGTGCCCCGAGATCAGAATCTACCGGCGTCTCGAGGCGGTGGCCGAATGAGCCGTGAGGAGAAGCGGCGGGCATGGGTCTGGGCCGTCGTCCTCGCCGCGGCTCTGTCGCTTCCGTATTTGGCGGCATGGGGGATCACCCCCGAGGACCGCACCTATCTGGGCCACATCTGGAACCCCGACGAGCCTAACGTCTACTACGCGTGGATGCGGCAGGCGTCGGAGGGCCAGCTCTTCCTCCAGGACCTGTTCACCACCGAGCCCCAGGAGGGCCGCTTCACCAACCTCTTCTGGGTCGGCCTGGGCGGGGCCGCCGCCGTGCATGCGGGGGCCGTGCCGTGGGTCTACGCTCTGGCCCGGCTGGCGTGCGCGGCGGGCCTGTTCTACTCCCTCTACGCCTTCGCCGCGGGGCTGGGCGCGATGAAGCGCGTGCGGTGGGCGGCGATGGTCCTGGGGGCGACGGCTTCGGGCCTGGGCTGGCTCGCCGTCCTGCTCGCCCCCCTAGTGCCGAAGGGGATGACCCTGTACTGCGTCGACATCGGCTTGTCCATCACGGGGGGTGTGATCGCCGATGACCTGATGATGCCCGAGACGAGCACCTTCGCCAGCGCGCTGCTGCTGCCCCTGTTCAGCTTCTCGATGATCCTCCTGCTCTGGCTGGTCCTGTGGTCGTGGCGGGCCCTTCGCGATGGCGACCTGAAGGCGGCCCTCTGGGCGGGTCTGCTGGGCTTGCTGCTGGGCAATGTCCACACCTACGACATGATCCCCATGCACCTGCTGTGGTTCACGGTAGGCGGCTGCCTGCTGGCGCTGAAGCGCCTGACGTGGCAGGGCGTGAAGGCGTACCTGGTGTTCGCCGCCGTATCGATCCCCTCCATGCTCTATCAGGTGTACGTCTTCCGAACCGATCCCATCTTCCAGGAGAAGGCGGTGACCATCACGGCGAGCCCGCCGCCGCTGAGCTATGCCGTCTCCTTCGGGATCCCACTTGTGCTGGCGATCATCGGCGCCGTCTTCGTCATCCGCCGGAGGGAGTGGCAGTACCTGCCGGTGGTCTGCTGGCTCGTCGTGGGTATCGGCGTCGCCTATCTGCCGGGCCTGTCTTTCCAGCGGAAGATGATCGAAGGCGCCCATCTGCCCATGTTGGTCCTGGCGGCTCTGGCCGTGGTGCGATGGGTTCCGAGCCTCGGGAAGCGGCCCAGCACGGCGACTCACCCCCGGCGGATCCGCGCCGTCGTGGCGATGGTGACGCTGCTGTGCCTGCCTTCGAGCCTCTACTTCCTGCTGGGCAGGTCTCTGGCGACGGTGACCGAGAACAACGCCACCCGCGTCGCTTCGGCGCTCATGCCCCCCTACAGCCTGAGCGATGGCGACGTGGCCTGTGCCGTGTGGCTACGGGAGCGAGGCCGGGAGGGTGCCGTGGTGTCCATGCCGATGATGGGCAGCTACCTCCCCGGGCTGACGGGCCGCAAGGTGTGGATCGGCCACTGGGCGGAGACGCTTCGGTTCGAGGACAAACTGGCGTCGGTGTCGGGCTTGCTGGTCGCCGATGATGCCGATGCGGCGGCGCCAGCCCTTACGGCGTGCCAGTACGTGGTCGTCGGCGAGTACGAGAGGGCCTTCGGGGCGTCCGAGGCCCGGGTCGTCGAGACGGCGCGTGAGGCGGGCTGGGAGCTGGCTCCCGCCTTCCGGTCCGGCGACTCGGTCGTGCTGGAGAAGATGCCGAGGTAACAAGCTTCCGACGACTGCTGAGCCTAATGTAGTATGCTAGACTCCTTAGACCACTACCGGCCCGACATCCTGACAAGGAAGATCCAGCCATGCCCAACTCACCCAGCGGATTTCGCCTCTTCTGTGGGCGCGATGCCGTCGGTCTTGCCCAGAAGATCGCCAGCTACACGGGGCGGAATGTCGCCGACGCCCTGCTCGAGACCTGGCCCAACGGCGAAGTCCGGGTCCAGCTCCGAGAGAACGTCCGGGGCGCGAACGTCTTCATCGTCCAGACCTTCGGCGACCATGTGAACGACCGGCTGTGGGAGCTGCTGGTGATGATCGACGCCGCCCGCCGCGCCTCGGCCGCCCAGATCACCGCCGTGGTGCCGTACTTCCCGTACGGCAAGCAGGAGCAGAAGTTCCGGGGGCGGGAGCCGATCACCGCACGCCTCGTCGCCGATACGGTCGTGTGCGCCGGCGCCGACCGGGTTCTCACCGTAGACCTCCACCAGGGTGCCATCCAGGGGTTCTTCAACATCCCCGTGGACCATCTCCCGTCCCAAGCGGTCATGGCCGAGGAGCTGCGCAAGGAGGGCCTGTGCGGCAAAGACCTGGTGGTCGTCTCGCCCGACTCGGGCGGCGTGGACCGGGCCATGAACCTGGCGTCACGTCTCGGGAGCAGCATCGCCGTCGTCTTCAAGCGCCACCCCGAGGACGCGCCGACCGAGGCCGAGACCATCGACGTGGTCGGGGCGTTGGAGGGCAAGAAGGCCCTGATCCTCGATGACATGATCCTCGGCGGATCCACCCTGATCACCGCCGCCGAAGCCGTCCTCGAGAAGGGCGCCGCGAAGGTCTACGGGTGCGTGACCCATCCCGTGCTCTGCGGCGACTCGCCCCAGAAGGTGGCCGACTCGGTGCTCGAGGAGCTGATCGTATCCGACTCACTGCCCCTGCCGCCCGGCACTCCCGACAAGATCAGGGTGGTCACTCTGTCGCGACTCCTGGGGGATGCCATTGAGCGTATTCACTCGAACACGTCGGTCAGCGAGATTATCGGCTAGGGCCGTGCTCCTGGCGGCTCTGCTGGTCGGAGCCCTCGCTGTAGCCAGGCCGGGCGACGGGGCACCGGACACCGAGGCCGCGGCGCTGGAGGAGGTGCCGGAGTCCATGAAGGGGCTCGAGGGCGACTTCGTGGTCGAGGATGCGGCCCGCATCTACCTCCGGAGCACTCTGAGTGACTTCATCAACGGCGGCGCCGCCCGGTACCTCGGCTACACCTTCCGCTGGGTTGCCGTGTGGGACGCCCGATCCGAGGATCGGGACGTGGACGCGACCATCGAGCTGTACTGCTTCACCGATCCCACCGACGCCCTGGGGATATACCTATCGGGCGCCGGAGGACAGGGTGAGGAGCTTCCCTTCGAGCGCAGCCAAGTCCGGCGCGGCCTCCTGAAGGCACAGAAGGGGCCCTACTTCATCCGCGCCCTGGTCCGGTCGCGGGGGGCGGAGGCCGATCAGGCGGCCCGGGCCCTGGGCAAGGAGCTGGGCGAGGCGCTGCCCGAAGCGGACACGCCGCTTCCGCCGGTACTCCAAGCCCTCCCGGCTGATGACCGGCGCCCCGACAGCCTCCGCTACTTCCACACCAAGGAAGCCCTGGATGCCGAGTATTACCTGGGCGACGAGAACCTGCTTCTCCTGGGCAAGGACACCCGCTGCGGCCTGGCCAAGTACGAGCCGGGGGAGGAGGGCGAGCGCCCGGGGAAGCTCGTGGTTGTGGTGTACCCCGATCGTGAGCGTGCGGCGGAGGCCGCTGAACGGTTCGCCGAGGATTACCTCGCCGCCGATGGCCCCGAGCCCGGAGGTACCGCGGTCGCCGAGATCGAGGACGGCGGCATCGCATGCATAACTCTGCATGAGGAGCTAGCTGCGGTGACCTTGTGCCTGGACTTCGCAGACTCCGAGCGGGCCAGCGAGCTTGCCGGGTCCGCTCTGACCGCGCTCGAGAAGGAGATGGCCGAATGAGTAGCATCACGAGGCGCGACTTCGTGCGGGGAACGGCCATGGGGGCTCTGGGCGCCGTACTGGGTCTCGGTAGCCAGCGACCGGCCTGGGGGCAGGATCCCGCGAGCCAGGTGGTGCTCGTGCGGCGCGCCGGCGTCCTGGAGGCTGATGACCCGGCGGCGGCCGTGCGCGAGATGCTTGACCAGGCCTGCGCGGCCTTGGCGAGGTCCGAGGACGCCGCAGCGTACTGGAGCGCCAACTTCGCCGAGGACGATCGAGTGGGTCTCAAGGCCAACGTGATGATGAACCATGCCCGGCCGGAGATCCTCACCGCCATCCACGATTCCCTGACGGAGTACGTCGGGGTCGCCGACGACCACGTGGCGGCATGGGATCGCGCCTCGGGCGGCGTGGGCCGGGAGGCCTTGGCCGCGGGCGAGGGAGGCTGGGGGCGCGGGGAGCTGTTCGGGCATACCGAGGGTTCCATATCCCGGGTCGCCGCCGAGTGGGCCACGGGCCTTATCAACGTGCCCTCCCTCAAGTGTCACTGGCTGTCGGGCGTGGCCATCGGGCTCAAGAACTGGTGTGGGGCGGTGACGAACATCAGCGTGCAAGATGGCCCCGGCACGGCCTTCCAGTTCCACGGCGATGCCTGCGCCGACATCGGCATGTTCGAGGCCCTCCCCGAGCTGGGCGGCAAGAGCCGCCTGGTGGTGGTCGACGCCTTGGAGCCCTACTACGAGCTCGGCCCCCAGACCGACCCTGAGTTCTTCCACCCGTATGGTGCCCTCATCGTCGGTGAGGATCCCGTGGCGGTCGACCTGGTTGGCACGTCGGTCCTCCAGGGGATCCGGGACCAGGTCGCCGGCGAGCCGTGGCCCATCAACCCTCCCCCGAAACACGTCACGGTGGCAGACACCAAGTACGGCCTCGGCACCAGCGATCCCGCGCACATCGAGCTGCTGACCTTGGGGGATGACCCCGAGGTACTCTGAGGGGGAGTCGGCCGGCAGCGGCGGCTCGGGGTCACTCGCGCCGCAGGTATGCCTCGAGCTGGGCCTCGCTGATCCCGCCGGGGCGGAGGACCTTGGGCCGGTCGCCGCAGAGGTCGACCACCGTGGATGCCAGGCCCGTGCCGTCGCCGGCGTACCGGACGACCACGTCTACTTCAAGGCCGAACTCGGCGCGCACGGCCTCGGCGGTGAGGAGCGAGGGCTTGCCGCTACGGTTCGCGCTCGTCGCGGCGATGGGTCCCTCGACCATTCGCAGAATCTGCTGTGGCACGGGATGGGCGGGGATGCGTATGCCCACGGTATCCCGGGCGCCCAGGGCCCGGGTCTCCTCACGTCGCGACTGCAGGACCACGGTCAGCGGTCCCGGCCACACTTCGCGCAGAAGGCGCACGGCCCACGGGGGCACTTCGGCCCACTCCATCGCCGCCGCCAAGTCGGGCACGAACATGGCGAAGGGGGCATCCTCGGGCCGGCCCTTGATGAGGGTGAGGCGGTCCAGCGCATCGGGCCGATGAATGGATGCACAGAGCCCGAAGACGGTCTCGGTGGGCAGGCCAGCCAAGGCGCCGTCGGCGATGCGGCGGGCCACACCTTCGAGGGCATCCATGTCGCCGGGGCCCAGCTCTCTGGAGATCTCGACGAAGGTGGAGCTCATCGCGCGTTCTCGCTCCCCAGTCGCACCAGCTCCGCGTCCCCATAGTAGTGGGACAGTATGGTGCGGTATCCGAGTCCTCGCGCCGCCATATCCATCGCTCCCGCCTGACTCATTCCGACGCCATGGCCCCAGCCACCTCCGAAGATCTCGTACGCAAGGTATGGTGGCGCCGTGCCGGCCTTGTCGATGGCAAACAGGGTGCTGCGGAGTCCGTCTCCGGCCACCCGGCCGTCGCCGAGGGCCCAGCGGATGGCATCGCCACGAACCACGGCTTCGCCTTTGCTGCCGACGCACCGCAGGCTTCGGACCCGGCCGTCGGCGCTGCGGGCCTCGATGCGGATGTCGCGCAGCTCGCCCACGTCCCCAGGCGTCACCCCGAGTCGTGGCAGCGAGCGCGCAAGTCTCGTTGTGAGGTCGGTGGCGGCGTACCGTACCCGCCATCGGAAGGCGGGATGGGCCGCTCCGAACACCTCGGTGGGTGGGGTGAGGAGGAACCGGCGGAGGGCGGATTCGTCGGAGAGGCCCCCCGAGCCACCCAAGCCGTCGAAAACGGCCGTCGGACCGGGCACGTCGGACAGCCACGCCTCCCGGGCCGAGGTGGTGGCCCCACCCGATGAGGCGTGGTACACGGCTTTGATGACCTTGCCGCCGTGGACCAGCACCTCGCCCGAGGTATCGCGGGACGCTTGCCGGGTTCGAGGAGTCTCCGAGGCGGCCCCCCGGTACGCCTGGTCGGCCACCGAGGCCACCAGGTCCCACGGAGGGGCGCCGGCACTGGCTCGGCGCTCCGCGGCGGTGGCCAGGGCGTACGACCGGGCGGCCACGGCCTGAGCCTTGAGGGCCTCGGCCGGAGCCCCGGGGCCGATCTCCGAGGCCAGCACGCTGGCGAGGTACCCGTCGGGAGAGATACGGTTCACGACGATGGCGGCGCCCTCGCGAACCTCGATGTGGATGGCCCCGCGGTAGGACCCCTCCAGGCGAACCCGGCCCGAGTCCAAGCCGACGGCGCGAACATCCACGGGCGCGCCGCGGGGGGAGCTAATGGTCACTTCACCCGATGGCGTGGGGGCAGCGGATCCCGCTTGCAC
>WJIW01000609.1 GCA_014730065.1 Armatimonadia bacterium
CGATGGGGGAGATCCCGGTACGCTGCGCCGGCGTACGTTGGCAGGGACTGTGATGTGGGCCCGGAACCCTATTCCCCTGCGCGAACCCGGAGGTGCTTCGCTTGCATCATGACACGCTACTACTCACCGTCGTCGGCACACTGCTGATCCCCGTCCTCGGCCTCGCCGTGCCCGGCGAGCCCATCGTCGTGGAGGCCGTCGACGTGGCACCCGTATGGTCCGGCCATCCCGTGGGGTTCTGCCTGCTGAGCCACGGCGACCGGCAGTTCGTGGCCTACTACGATGCCGACCGGCGGATGACCGTCGCCAGCCGGGAGCTGACCGAGACCGAATGGGACACCGTCATCCTCCCCGAGACCATCGGCTGGGATAGCCACAACTACATCACCATGCATGTGGATGACGACGGCCTGATCCACCTCTCGGGCAACATGCATGTGGATCCCCTGAGGTACTTCCGAACCACCGAGTCCTTGGACATCCATACCTTCCAGCGCATCGACCACATGGTGGGCGATCGCGAGGACCGAGTTACCTATCCCCGATTCATGCGCGGCCCAGCCGATGAGCTGATCTTCACCTACCGGGACGGCCACAGCGGCAATGGCGAGCAGATCTTCAACGTGTACGACCATGGGACCCAGGAATGGACGCGGCTTCTCGACCAGCCCCTGCTCTCGGGCGAGGGTCAGATGAACGCATACTTCACGGGGCCGACCCTGGGGCCCGACGGCTACTACCATCTGGCCTGGATGTGGCGCAATCACGGCGGATGCGAGACGAACCACGATCTTTCGTATGCCCGTAGCAGTGACCTGGTCCACTGGGAGACGAGCCGAGGCGAGCCGCTGGAGCTGCCGATCACCCTGGAGACGGGCGAGATCGTCGACCCCGTGCCCGTCAATGGTGGCATGATCAACATGAACCTGCGCATCGGCTTCGACCACCAGGACCGGCCTATCCTCAGCTACCACAAGTTCGATGACGAGGGCCTGACCCAGGCGTACAACGCGCGGCTGGAGGACGATGGCTGGGTGCTCTACGAGACCAGCGACTGGGACTACCGCTGGGAGTTCAGTGGTGGGGGCTCGGTTCCGGCCCTGGTTCGGGTAGGCACCGTCGGCAAGGGGCCCGAGGGCGACCTGATCCAAGGCTGGTCCCACTGGGAGCACGGCGGCGGGATCTGGCGGCTGGACCCCGACACATTGAAGCCCGTCGGCTCCGTCGAGCGACCGCCGTCCCGTCCGCCCGGCCTGGGCCGGCCACAGTCGGCGATCGACGACGTGCAGGTACGCTGGACGGGCGACTCCGGCCGGGCGTCCAATGGCACGTCGTACCAGCTTCGCTGGGAGACCCTTGGCCCCAACCGCGACCACCCCAGGGACTTCGAGCCGCCGCCCACCATGCTGCGGCTTTACGGCTTCCAGGCCCGCGGCCAGAACACCCGGCCACCCGTCGTGGTGAAGCGTGGGACCATCGAGTGCGATCTGGTGGAGGCCACGCCGGTCGTGTTCGATGGCAAGCTGTACCGTTTCGAGTACGTGCGCGACAAGTATGCCCACAACGACACCGGCGATTCGTACTTCCGTTTCGTGGATGTGGAGACGGGTGAGCCCACCCCCGGCTTCGCCCATGGCGCCCATCTCGGATCGGCCCATGTCGAGGGTGACGCGGTCTACGTGTATGGCATCGGCGGCTGGGGCGAGTCCGAGATTCGGGTCTGGCGATCAGAGGATCTTGAGGAATGGGACGAGTCCGTCGCCCTGGAGCTGCCCGGCTGGGACCTCTTCAACAACAGCGTATGTGCCGGGCCCGACGGGTACGTCATGGCCATCGAGGTGGGCGGGCCAGCCGACGTAGTGGGCAGCCGCTTCACCATGCGCTTCGCCCACTCCGACGACCTTCTGACCTGGGAGCTGCTGCCCGAGGATAGGGTCTATACCAAGACCAGGTACTCCGCCTGCCCCGCCATCCGGTACCTGAATGGCTACTACTACATGATCTACCTCGAAGCCCTCGAGGGGCCTCAGTGGCTGCCGTACATCGTGCGGTCGACGGACTTGGTTGCTTGGGAGCCCACCCGCTTCGGCCCGCTCATGGAGGTATCGGAGGCCGACAAGCGCCTCGCCAACCCCCGCCTGACCGAGGCTGAGGCCGAGCACATCGCCGGCGCCCACAACCGGAACAACTCCGACGTGGACCTCTGCGAGCTCGCCGGCCGAACCTACATCAACTACGCGTGGGGCAACCAGGTCGGCACCGAGTTCCTGGCCGAGGCCGAGTACCCCGGCGGCCTCGACGCCTTCTTGGAGGGCTGGTTCCCGGAGGAGTAGGACGGACCCCGGAAGCGCCCTACCCTCCGGGCTCCAGCACCAAGCGCTCCAGCCGGACGGTCGCCGGGCCACCGCCCGTGGGATCGATCCGGAATGAGACGATGGTCTGCCCCGGCCACGCGGGGTGCAGTCCCACGGGGAACCGGTACTCGTGGAGCTCGCCGTCCGCGTTGGGCGTGAACCGGATCACCCGGTCCTCGCCGAAGAAGGGCTCCGCCTCGGTGCCCCAGTAGAGCTGCGCTTCGCCGGGCCGGTCCACGCTCATGGTGAGCACCAGCTCGTCGCCCAGGTGAGTGGGCACCGACAAGTTGGGCCGCACCACGTACGGGTCCACGTCGGTCACCTCGAAGGTCAGGGTACCCCCCTCGGACCGAAGCAAGCTCACCGACCGCTCGGGTATCCAGCCTTCGGTCGAATCCTCGAACTGGAATGCCAGCTCGAAGCGCGTCTCCGGCCGGTCCAGCGGCTCCACGACCTCGACGCCCGCAAGGGAGATCGAGTGCTCGCCGCCGCCCATCACGGGCACGCTTACCATCCGGCGGGCCGCCAGGTAGATCCAGCCCTCCTGGGCGGCAGCTCGGTCCATGGCCTCGCCGTCGACGGCCACGGCGTCGGGGGGCGACACGGGGCCGATCAGCACCGATGAGCGGCCGTCGGGCGGCAGGGCGACGGTCAGGTCCAGTGTCCCATCGCCACCGAGGGCTCCACCGACAACATGCCCCATGAGGCTCACATGGACCCGATCCTCGCCCTCACCTATCAGGCGGGTCCGAGGGCTGCCCGCCAGTCCCATCTGCATGTAGAGGTGCTGGTAGATCTTCCAGGGGGCGAAGATCCAGCTCGACTTCTCCCGGTCCCTGGCACCGATGGAGTCGGGCCACAGGGCCACGTCCTCCCCACTCGGCTCCTGCTGGTGCAGTGCGCTGACCAATATGCCCTCGGCGATCCGAGGCCAGTCGTGGGTGCTGTCGAACTCGGCCAGGCGGCGGAGGGAGTACGCGTAGTTCAGGCCGTTCCACTGCACCGGGCGGCCGATCCAGCTCCAGACGTAGAAGGTGCCGCCGAACAC